>CAYNUT010000156.1:0-7696 GCA_964400595.1 uncultured Neobacillus sp.
ATCTTTCTTCCAGATAAACCTGAGTATATGGTTGGTCTTATTTTAATTGGTTTGGCCCGTTGTATTGCAATGGTTATCGTTTGGAATGACCTTGCAAAAGGAGATGCGGAATATGCTGCTGGGTTAGTAGCGTTCAATGCTATTTTCCAAGTAATCTTCTTCTCAGTGTATGCTTATGTATTTGTCACCATCATCCCAGGATGGTTTGGAATCCATGGGGCAATCGTGAAGATTACGATGGCAGAAGTGGCAAAATCCGTTTTCATCTATCTGGGTATACCATTTATAGCTGGAATGCTAACACGCTTTATGTTAGTAAAGGAAAAAGGTAGACAATGGTATGAGAAAGTATTTGTTCCTAAAATTAGTCCAATTACATTAATTGCACTTTTATTTACGATAATCGTTATGTTCTCTTTAAAAGGAAACATGATTGTAAGTTTGCCTTTCGATGTCGTTCGTGTAGCCATTCCATTATTGGTCTACTTTATACTTATGTTCTTCGTCTCCTTTTTCATGGGAAGAAAAATTGGAGCGAGCTACCCTGTTACCACAACACTTTCTTTTACAGCTGGAAGTAATAACTTTGAGTTAGCGATTGCTGTAGCTGTTGGGGTGTTTGGAATCCATTCTGGTGCTGCCTTTGCAGCGGTCATTGGACCACTTGTAGAAGTACCTGTCATGATTGCATTGGTCAACGTTGCATTATGGTTTAAACGAAAATATTTTAATGAAACTGCAACTTAAAAACTAATTTTGAAGGTGGCACATTACATGGAAAACAAAAAGAAAATTTACTTCTTATGTACTGGAAACTCATGCCGTAGCCAAATGGCTGAAGGATGGGCAAAACAATATTTAGGTGATAAATGGGAAATTCGCAGTGCTGGTATCGAAACACATGGATTGAATCCGAATGCTGTAAAAGCGATGAAAGAAACTGGAATTGATATTTTAAACCAGACATCTGATTTAATTGACCCTGAGTATTTAAACAATGCTGATTTAGTCGTAACCTTATGTGGTGACGCTGCTGATAAATGCCCTGTTACACCACCAAGTGTAAAAAGTGTACATTGGGGATTTGACGACCCAGCAAAATCTGAAGGAACAGAAGAAGAGAAATGGGCATTTTTCCAACGAGTGCGTGATGAAATTGAAGCACGTATTAAACGTTTCGCTGAAACAGGAGAATGATTGACAACTGTTAGCCAAGAGGTTAACCTCTCGCTTTGATGGACAGGGTTGTTTTTTACTGCTAAAATGGGGATTTTGTTAGATTATAAAAAAGGAACGACCTTAGATAGGTGTTCCTTTTATTATTTATATAAACAATTATTCTTTTTCAATTAATTCTACAAGCTCAAGGATTTTCATTGCTACATTTCTTTCTGTTCCTTTGAAGGGATAAGAATGTATATGGATTGCAGGATTAAAATTCAATTCGATGATTGCGTAAGAGGAGTGTTTATCTTCTAAATCTTCGATCATCATATCCACTCCACAAATTTTTGCTCCCACTGATTGTGATGCTTTAACAGCAATTTGTTTAAATACTTCTGGTATTTGATCTGTTACATCTATACTGTCCCCACCAGTTGAGATGTTTGAATTCTCACGTAAATATTGTAATTTACCTTCAGGAAGCACTGTATTGATTGTAAGGCCTTCTTGTTGCAAGAAGAGTTTCATGTTTTCATCTATTTCAATCTTCTCTAACGGAGTTTTGTATCCTTTACCTCTCAATGGATCTACGTTTTTTTTGCTGATTAGTTGTTGAATCGTAGATATTCCATCTCCAGTAACATTGGCAGGGACTCTATGCAAGACAGCGACTGTTTCATCTCCAATGACCATAAAGCGATATTCTTTTCCTTTAATAAAAGGTTCAATAAGGATAGTGGAATCTTCACTAAAAGCGATTTCTAAACCTTTGATTAAATCTTCTCCATTTGTTCCATTAGGAAAGATTGATATGCCCAAACCAAAGTTCGTTGATTTAGGTTTTATCACGAGTGGAACACCTATCCAATTGCTCAGCGATTCCTTTGCAGAATTAATATCAAAAAATTCTTCGCCTTCAGGAACGACTATGTTATTTCTCATGAGTATTTGCTTAGTCACACTTTTATTTTCCATAATCATTACAGTGACATACTGATCTTTACTCGTTTTGGTTGCTTGTTTAATGTATTGTGTATTTTTCCCTTTGGTTAATTCGATAAAATTATCTTTTCGATCTAGAACGTGGAAATGAATACCCCTTTTAATACTTTCTTTCAAAAGTATTTGAGTGGAAAGTTCCATATCTGTATAAGGTTTTAACTTGAAACGTTCTGAGAAAGCTTCTTTTTTGTGTTTTTCAGCTAGTTCCAAATGAGCTTTTATATAACCTTTTTCTTTGCAAAGACCTGCAAGACGATAAGAATAAGTCTTTTGATAGTTAATCACCAATTTCTCTTTTTCTTTGAGAAGATTATAAAAAGGCAGTCCATACTGTTGATTCATATCTAGAAGGTCATGTAAAATGTCAATACCCCAACTTTGTAATGAAATTGTTGAGCCATTTCGAATGAGACTTAATTGCAGATTTTGTCCTTCAATCGCTACTTTTTTGCAGTTTAGTTCACTCTCAAGTTGCCAGTTATCATACAATGTTTCTTCTTTTTCGAGGCAATATAATAAAAATAGATGAATAAAATTCAAATCCTCAATAGATAATCCACTCTTTACAAAAGGATTAATATCGATAGTGCGAATCTCTAAATATTCAATACCATTGTTAAGTAAATTTTCAGCTGAGTATGTAGTTCCTTTACTTTTTAAGCGTATTTGTGAATATAACTCTCTTATATCTTTAATCACACCTTTATCGATATAAGAAGTAATGGAATGCACATATTGATCAATGGAAGAATAATCGAGCGTAATGAATTCCTTGTTTTGGTAACCGCAGATACTATTTCTATATGAGATTGCTTTTTCATTAGAGTACGTTTCCTCAGAAATTTCTTGAAGTTTTTCTACACACTGTTGCTCATATGTTTTATGAATGGTATTAGCAGCACCAAGAACATAGACTAAGAGCCAATGGTGACGTAAATAGTTACGTGTAAGTTTTAAATATAGTTCTTGTTTAAAATCATGTAGTGACGTTTGCTTTTTAGTTTTGCTATATAAAGTGTGTATCAATTTTTCACCTAATGAGAAATTGATATGGATACCTGAGATTAGTTGTTTTTTTCCTCCGTATTTTTGTTCTAAATACTCACGATAACGTTCATCTTTTCCTTGATTAGAGAAAGTAGCGATTGGTATATCTTGATTTTCTGGTGTAACAGCAGGCATAGATTGTGGCCAAATAAACTCATTATCTAGCTCCAATGCGGCTATATTATACAAAGAATCTAAAAAATCAATGGTATCCCTTGTAGTATGAAATACGGGTGTGACAAGCTCTAATTGACTTTCCGAAAAATCCGTAGTGATATAGGGATTTTCTTTTTTATCGCCGAAAACTTTGGGGTGTGGAGTTAAAGAAAGCATGCCACTTTCAGTAACGCGCAATCCCTCTCTTTCAATCCCGAAGTTAGCATCTAATATTTGCTTATTTGAAAGGTTAGAAAACAGACTAAATTTCATGTTGATACTTCCTCCTATATAACACATTAAATATAAAGATTGATAAAATGCCTTTTACGAAAGAAGAAATGGCAATACTCCACCAAATTCCATTTAACCCGAATAAAGGAATAAGAAGTAGTGCTAAAGGTATTCGCATAAGTGTAAATACAATGGAAATGGCTGAAGGTATTTTAGGAAGTCCTATACCCGTGTAAACCCCATTGCAGATAATCTCCATAGCCATAAATATTTGGGATAAGCCTATAATTTTTAAATATGATGATGCAATAGCGATAGTCTCTGTATCGTTTGTAAATAGTTGAGCTAATTCCTCAGCTAAGAAGATAAAGATTATACTAGTGAGAAGGGCATATGAAATGCCTAAAAGTAAACTTGCACGATAACCTTTTAGAATTCTAAGATATTTTTTTGCTCCGAAATTTTGGCCGATAAAGCTACCTACAGCACCATTTATGCTACCCATTACAATAAAAGTAACAGATTCAATTTGCAGACCAATTTTTTGTGCAGCAACTGCATCTGTTCCGTAAGAAGCAATAAATTTAGCTAAAATAATGTTTATTACGGTGAAAAGTACACGTTGTGTTGACATTGGAATACCTAGTTTTATTATTTCTAATGCCTTATGGTAACTTATTAGAATAATGTTTTTTTGAAATAATACATTTCTGGCTAGATATACAAATAAAATAAACATAAGTACTTGTGCTATTAACGTGGCAATGGCGGCTCCAATTACTCCCCATTCCAATGTATAGATGAAAATTGGATCAAGAATGATATTGAGTAAAAGCCCAAAAGCACTGATATAGAAGCTCTGCTTATTGTTTCCGAAACTGCTAAACATTCGAATGAAGAATGTGTTGAAATAAGAAAAAAGCAGCATAAATCCAGATACAGCTAAGAATTGATAGGCATTTGATTGAACGGTATCATTCTGTAAGTTCAAAAAGTCTAATAGTTGGTTTCCGAAGAATAAGAACCCAAATATCGTTATAATTCCTATGAGAAAGTTCAAAAGTAGGGAAATCCCGATATACGAGGTACTTTCTATATCATTTTTACTTCCCATTGCATGAGCAATTTTTATACCTCCACCAACAACAATCATTGCTTGAATTGAATATCCTAAGTTGATAAAAAAACTTGCAGATCCCACAGATGCGATAGCATCAGGTCCAAGTCCGCCAACAAAGAGCATATCTATAAAGTTATATAAGAATTGAAGTAAGGAACTTCCTATTAACGGTATAGATAGGAGGGAGATAACTGAAAGTTCTTTCCCAGAAGTTAAATCAATTTTTCTCATGTGTATACCCCTAACAATGTTATATTAAAAATGCTTATATAAGTTATTACTTATATTATAAATGATTAATTGCAAGTTGCAAGTAATTGTTTTATATTTAAAATAATAATTGTAACTTACAAGGGTTATCCAACGTATTAAGATAAGAGGTGATATGTGATGGAACAAAATTTACGAGAGCTTTTCCAAGTCTTTAGTCGACGTTTTGGGTTTTTAAATAAAGATTGCTGTCAGGCTTGTGGTCACAATATTTCTCTTGTACAGAGTCATATTCTATATGAGGTTGAACATCAGAACCAACCTTCCATGCAACAAGTGGCGGAAAGATTAGGCACAGATATAACAACTTTTAGCAGACAGGTACAATCTTTAATCAAAATAAATTTAATTTCTAAAACACCTGATCCAAAGGATCGAAGAATTTCCATTTTATCACTTACAGAGGAAGGAAAAGAAGTGGCAGAAAACATTAATCAACAAATGAATCAGTATTTAGATGATATTTTCTCTAATATGAGTAAAGAAGAGAAAGCAATGGTTGTACGTTCTATTCAGTTACTTAATAAAAGTATGCAAAAAACAAGTAAATGTTGTACTACCCCATTAGGATAATATAATGTTGGTTAATATTTGCACTGGTATTTGAGGGGTATTGGAGTGATAAAAGAAAAAAATAAGCGAATTTTTTATTAGCAATATTGGAATTTCATATGCAAATTGCCATGCTTTTTCTTATGTTATTTGACTTGTTATTTTAAATTTTTCACCTCAAAAGAGAACCCGTTATGAAAAATATAGTATCTCTTTTTTATTGAACTAACCAGCTAGTAGAAGCGCGTTGTTATTCCATTAAAGGGCGCATTTCTGGAGTAACGAAAAAACCCAATTTCTCAATTTAATACTGAGAAATTGGGTTTTTTATTATTGTAATTTACTTAACGTTGTAAATCCTCATTTTCCTGACGGTACCCCAACAAGATGATAACTCCTAAATTCTAGTTTCTTAGTTGTTTCTAACTGGACGAATTCTCCATATTCCAATTGAATCCTATTCGAGAATAGGGGACCGTCAAATACATAGGTATGGTATTCACCTGATTCTCCCATTGGGCAAATATTCCTCATTTGTATATCTTGCAGAAACGATACATCAAGCAATCTACCAAGCCACGTTTCATCGAGAACATCCTCTCTTGCACGAACAATAATGGCTTTATAGCCAGATCGTATAAAGCTTTCCAGTAATGAAACAGCATCCTCCTTTTTGCTCCAAAGGGGGTATAAGGCATCCACACCTGCAGCATTAGCTACGTTTTCGCCCCAATCTCTATGTTCATCTAAATAGAGATCTCCGTAAGCAATACCAGTAATCTTAAATTGATTCTTTAAGGTTTGAACAGCTTTAACAAATTGCTCTGAGTACGTTTCATAGGAGCATTTTATAAAATGAACAGGAATAGAAAGGGCCTCTCCTTGTAATCGAATCATGTCAGTTCGCTCTCCATGGCCGAATGTTCGACCAAGTTCTTTTGGAACGGTAGTAATGAGGCAGGCGACCTCATATCCCTGCTGAATAAGAGTATCCAATGCCATACAACAATCTTTTCCACCACTCCATGATAATGCCACTCTTTTTTTCATGATTCATCATCCTTATTTAACATATTTAAAACCATAAAAACCATCCCTGAGGAGATTAATCCACTTTTAATGATTTCTTTATCAGTAAATATTGTTCAATCTCTTTCAAGAGTTGAAATAACTGGGCTCTCGCCTCAAATTCATCCCTTGATGTCGGGAGAGGTTCTTCCTTAAATTGATTTTGCAAATCACCCAAGCGATTTAAATAATGTTGTGCCGTGTTTCCTGGGTGAATGGCTTCGCTTAATTCTTCAAGAAAGTCCGCTATCATATATCGTTGTGTGACAAGCAGGTCAATGGATGTCACCATCGGCAGGATCCGTTCAATAATTTCAAATTGTTTTTCACGCGTTTTGAAATAATGGTAATAATAATCTTGTGTTCGTAAAAAATGGTTTTGGACATCCCGAAACGCTAAGCTTTTAGCTTCTTCCAGCAAGCGGTCCGTTTCAATAATTTCTTCTCCAACCCAACGGCTTTCGTTGGTCCGAAGGTAGGAGACCATTTCTTGAAAGATTGTTCGGAAATTTTCTTCAATCTCCACTTGATATTGTTTCAATTTAGCGTCAAGGCTCGGCATGTATAAATTGACAAGAAGAGCAACGCCAATTCCAATCGCAATAAGAGCAATCTCGTTAAATATAATTCCAAGGGTGATGTTTTTGCTTGTATAAAGATGAAGAATAATAACCGAACTAGTTACGATCCCTTCACTTACTTTAAAACGGACGGAAAGCGGAATAAAGACCAAAAGCAGGAATCCGATCACAACCGGATGGTAGGCAATCGTTTCAAAGAAGATAAACGAAAAGCAGATGGCCAGCATGCAGGCAATAAATCTGTCATAGGCAGCCTGCAGCGACCTTTTTTTGGAATTCTGCACACAAAGAATCGTTATGATTCCTGCGGAAGAAAAGTAATTCAAGCCGAAGAATTGTGCAATACTAATCGCTGCAGCGGCTCCGACGGCTGTCTTGACGGTTCGATAACCGATTTTTAATGGGAACATATCATACCTCTAATCATTCTGTATATTTACATAGTATATATAATAATGCCGAAATCATCTAGTTAACACAGGACTTTTAACTTGAATAATCA
>CAYNUT010000157.1:0-7418 GCA_964400595.1 uncultured Neobacillus sp.
TGGGTCAAGGACAATGGTAATTGGTACTTTCTTAATGCCAGTGGAGTCATGCAGACCGGTTGGGTCAAGGACAATGGTAATTGGTACTTTCTTAATGCCAGTGGAGTCATGCAGACCGGTTGGGTCAAGGACAATGGTAATTGGTACTTTCTTAATGCCAGTGGAGTCATGCAGACCGGTTGGGTCAAGGACAATGGTAATTGGTACTTTCTTAATGCCAGTGGAGTCATGCAGATGGGTTGGGTCAAGGTAGATAACAAAACGTATTTTCTTGATGAAAAAGGTGCCATGCAGACCGGTTGGGTCATGATGGAGAACAAAAAATACTACTTTACGCCTAATGGCGAGTTGGCAGTTGGGTGGATTCAGGATGATAGCAAGTGGTACTACCTTGATACAGATGGGTCGATGATGACGGGAACACATACGATTGACGGAAGGGAATATAACTTTGGTGAAGATGGGGGATTAGTAGATGATCCTAATTCTACAAATGGTGGAGAAACTACTAATCCCAGCTGAGGGAATGTGTATAATCCAGTCCTCCATCGACTGTAGAAAACGAGCCGGCTTCCGATGTGGCGGCCAGCTTATTATAGTCCGACTAATGCAATACATTGTTTTTGAATATATTCGTATTTTCCTCATGATTCTTGAAAATACTTTAAAATAGTTTTCTCGATAAAAATCACCTTTTCCTCAGCAAATAAGCCCCTGCCAAGCCTAAATAATCCCTCCTGCTCCTGATGGACTACTCTTTCCAATATTTCTGGCTCAGGCAATACTCTATTCCAATTTGATAAGTGATGTGAAAACTAGACTTGAAAGCTCCACTGTGGTGTCAGGCACCGCTCGTGGACAAATTATCATTTTTGTGCGTCTCGGGTGGACAGTTGCGTTTTAGCTGTTCACTGACACTCCTTCCCATCATTGTTATTAATTTCTTCAAAATTAATAGATAGTTTTTGTTGTAAGATTAAATTGAATGATTCTGGTCCCAATCCGTCTTAAACCAATGCTATTTTTTAATTTAGGAGGTAGTGAAATGTCGAATTCCTCTGACAATCGAATCAATCAGGAGTTTGAGGATCACCGATTCAATAGGCCGAATACATCTACCCCAAGACTAAAGGTTAATATTCGAAGAAAAAAGCTCATTTGGCTCCTGTTTGTGTTAGCAAGTTTATTCACTTTCTACTGCTTATTCTCAGACAGCGTTCTTCAACTCTATCAAAAATACTTCGTTAACAACCACAAAGAGATTCTTGCCTACTTGGACAAAATTGACCTCTATAACAATAATGGAGACGAAATCGTTTCAGATGCCCGCATGAAGCTTTACAGACTGACCACGGATGAATACAAACAACATATCCAAAACTCGCGAACCAATTTACAACAGCTCATCGATGAAACTTCTAAACTAAAGCCGCCCAAAAGATTTCGTAAGCATAAAGAATCTATGCTTATGGTAATGAATCAGCGTCTAGTCGTGCTAAATAATTATGAAGAAACACGAAAAACTACCAAATACGAAAAGCTTAACAATAGTATTGAAGAATTGAATAATCTGCAAAAATCTGAGAGAGGGCTCCTTATGGAAGCTCTTGATCATAGTGGAGTTAAATACAAGCAGCTCGGAGACGGCTCTATCCGCTATTTCTATAAACCTCATTCGGCAAAATCATTAAACTAATCCGCATCAAAAAATAAGATGTGAAAATCCCCTGTCTTTAAGGGATTTTCACGTTTTTTTTCCCAAAACTCTCCTGACATGAACCTTTCATAAAACAGTGTCCACCCCACGCGGACAAATATGCCAGTTTTGTCCACGAGCGGTGCCTGACACCACATTGACACCACATTAACACCACTATTAACTTCACAATTGACTTCACTAACGACAATACAATAAAGCACTCACTAAAAAAATTTATTGTACAATCTATCTTTTTTTTCGATAAGGAATATATTTCAAGGTGAGTCTAATTTTCCTATTAAAGAGGTGAATCATATTATGATGAAAAGGGCCCTTTTTACCATACCGCTTAGTTTGCTGCTTATTGCAGTTATCGTTACTTCCTTTGTTCTCATCAATATCAAACCAGCTGCCGGGAAAATATCCAAAGCACAAAAGCTTGCTGAGTATTCAAAGCCTGCAGTGGTACGAATTATTGACTACGCCGTTGTTCAGTGGCAGTTTAACGACTACAATCCGGATGTCGAAGCTGCATTCAATGAGCTCCAATTTCAAACAGTTGTCGGGGGTTCCGGTTCGGGTGCGGTTATTAGCTCCAACGGGTATATCGTGACTAACGCCCATGTGGTGGAAATCGGAAAAATGGAAACAGCAGATGTCGCCAATGCAGCATTTGAACAGCTAGTTTCAATAATGGCCGACTATTTTAAAGAGGATTATAACGTTGCATATAATTATTTAGTCCAGTTCACCCAATATACTGACATCAAAAAGGTAACTCAAGTGATTTTACCTGGCGGAGAAACCCTTGATGGAGAAATTAAAAGCTACGGTGCTCCTATAAATGAAGGGAAAGATGTGGCCGTTCTTAAAATCGAAGGAAAAAATCTGCCCACCTTACGTCTTGGAGATTCAGACAACATCCAAAACCAGGAAAATATTTGGGTTAGCGGCTATCCGGCTGCCGCCGATTCAGACCTATTATCACCGGATTCTTCACTTGTTTCCACGATGAACGCCGGTCAAATTTCTGCCACCGAGAAAAAGACGGAGCAGGGCAGCCCGGTCATTCAAATTAACGCCGCGTCCACACATGGTAATAGCGGCGGACCAGTCATCAATGAAAAAGGCCATATTATCGGGTTATTAACTTTTAGAGGCGATACTGTCAATGGACAGGAGGTCCAAGGCTTCAATTTTGCAGTACCGGTAAACACCGTTAAAGAATTTGTGAACCAAGCCGGTGCGAAAAATACAGCCAGCGATATCGATAAACTGTATAAAGAAGGCTTAAGCCTTTATTGGGGCGGCTACTACAAACATGCTTTGGAAAAATTCGAAGCGGTCCAGCGGATTTATCCAAATCATTCCGAAATCAAGGAGTATATCACAAACTCTGAGAAAAGGATGAGCAACAGCAAGACAATGTGGTCCGACTACACTACCATCTTCTATGCGGTTGATGGCATTGCCGGATTACTTATCATTATTCTGCTTTTGTTTACCTTTGTTTTTGTATCGAAAAAGCAGCATGTTGCGGCAGCGGCCGTTTCAGCAGCAGGTCCTGCATCTGCATCTGCATCCGCACCTGCACCGGCAGAACCGGCAACAGCTCAAGCACCAGAAAATACTTTTACCGATCTCAACAATGACGGGAAAATCGACGTCCAAGACATCCTGCTCGCCCTCCAGGAACATCAGAAAAAACAAAAGAAAGACGAGGAAAATAGTTAGGCGGGGATTTTTATGAAGGAGGTGGCAAACATCAGGACACCGCTTCGTTTTTTAAAGGTGCCTGACACCTCAAAGGATGCAGTTATTAAGCTGCATCCCTTTTTTCATAAAGACTAATAATGGGAATTTTTAACTTAAAATGGTAAAATAGGTAGTAGAACTAGTGCTGTTTGGGGGTTATATCCGATGAGGTCAAAGAAAAAGAAAAGTAGAAAGTGGTTAAAGATTACTGGCATAATCCTCTTATTCATTTTTGTAGCTGTGGGTGTATATACCTATACAGTCTACAAGTCTTTTAAAAGTGCTGTTGTAACGATGCACCAGCCAATTAAGCGTGTACAGCCAGAAAAGCGAGAAAAACCTGTTGCTTTGGAAAAAAAGGAACCATTCTCCGTTTTAATGCTGGGCGTCGATGAACGTAAGGGGGACAAGGGCCGCTCTGATACAATCATTGTGCTGACCGTCAATCCGAACAACAATTCCGTGAAAATGCTGAGCATCCCGCGTGATACCCGAACAGAAATCATCGGAAAAGACAAGGACGATAAAATTAACCATGCCTACGCTTTTGGCGGCGTTCCGATGTCCATGGCGACGGTTGAAAATTTCCTGAATATCCCAATTGACTACTATATCCAGGTTAACATGGAAGGGTTTAAGGATTTGGTCGATGCCGTCGGCGGCGTCAAGGTCAATAATGACATGGACTATTTTGTCAATGAGTTTCATTATCCTAAAGGGGAAATCACCTTGAACGGAGAACAGGCGTTAAGTTATTCGCGAATGCGGTATGAAGACCCAAGAGGCGATTTTGGCCGTCAATCTCGGCAGCGTGAAATTATCCAAGCCGTTATAGATGAAGGTATGAGCGTTTCAAGCTTGGCCAATTATTCCGATATTTTTGCAGCACTTGGAAAAAATATTAAGACAAACCTCACCTTTGACCAAATGGTCGATATTCAGAAAAATTATCGCCAGGCCGGAAAAAATATTCAGCAAATGGAAATTAAAGAAACCGGGACGATGATTAATAAAATCTACTATGGACTGGTTTCACCGGAGGAAAAGCAGCGGATCCAAAACGAACTAAAAGCCCAATTAGAACTAAAATAACCGACGAAAAAAGCTGATTCCAAAAAGTCAAAGCAAAACGACTTTTAGAATCAGCTTTTTCTTCTTCCACACACCATCCCATTCCACACCTGCCCGTTCCCCCCTCGCAGCAGCATAAATGTCCACCCCACACGTACAAAATATCCTGATTTGTCCACGAGCGGTGCCTGACACCCATTTCTAGAATTCAGCATATAAAATATAATCTATATAGGGTTAGCATTATTAGCGGAGCTTATACCTGGCATCGGGAGCCTTTAATCAATTTGGCAAGCCTAGAACTTTACCTGAAAATTCCTCTATGGCAGAAAAGGCTGAATCATAAAAGCCGCCTTCTACCCATCGCAATTGAAAAATGGGGCCTGGCATCAATAATTAATTGCTCAGTAAAAGGAGAATAATCTCTATGATTTGGTTATATTTCGTTGCATCCTATTTCATAGGCAACATTATGTTTGGCTATCTTGTTACAAAAGTGTTTTTCCAGGAGGATATCCGCAAGCATGGAAGCAGGAATGTCGGGGCTCGTAACGCAGGGCGCCTTCATGGGAAAAAGGCATTTGTCCTCACCTTTTTTGGCGATGCTTTAAAGGGGGCCTTGGTTATTTTCCTAGCGCGGGTCCTTCAATTTTCTGAACCTATCCAGTTGATCGGTTTGGCGCTCGCAATTGTAGGTCATATTAAGCCCGTAATTTTGAGGTTTAGCGGCGGGAAGGGAATTTCAACCTTTATCGGCGGGATGCTAATGTTCCAGCCGCTTATCGCGCCAGTTGTGATTCTGGCATTTATTGTTTTCCATCTTTTTGTAAATAGCTTTACACTGGCCGGCTTAGGGGCATTCCTTTTTATACCTGTATTTCTACAATATAAGAATCATGACTGGGCGAGCACGCTCATTGCATCCGGTACTCTTCTAATAATATTTTGGGCCCATGCAGAAAACATCAAAGAAAGGTTGAAAAAATAGAGGCATAGAAGCCAAAAAAAAGAGGATTATCCCAAGGTCTGACCTCCTGCTTAACCTGCAAATATAGCACTTCACTTGTTAATCAAGTTCAGCTATATATTGAGGTATCGAGGTCTTACACTTTGTTATGGGATATCCTCTTTTTATCATAAGTATTTATTATTATTTCAATTAATTAAACTGTTTGCCTATTATTCAATGCTAAAACCTGCTGAATAACTTGGTATTCTAACTCTTCACTTTTTTCTCAATTCTTTTTCCAATAAAAAATACATCAATTACTAGATAGTCTTGAAGTATTGATTCCAATAAATTTATGCTCTTTCAAAGGGGAATATTCTATTTCACACCTGTCCACCCCATGCGGACAAAATGATCGAATTTGTCCACGAGCGGTGCCTGACACCACTAATGGTAACATCACTTATAGCAATAACTTATAGCGGCATCACTTATAGTGACGCCAATTATGGCGAGGTCGAATTTAGTTTGACGGCTTTCGAGAGGCTTTGGTCGGTGATGGTCTTGGTTCCATTGAGGTCGGAGATGGTGCGGGCAAGGCGAATGATTTTGACTTGGGTGCGGTTGCTTAGATTCTTTTTTATGGAAAACATCTGTAGTGAGGACTGCTGGGCATCTGTCAGCGGGCTCGTCCTCATCAGCACTTCATATGGAACCCTGCTGTTACAAATCTCTTTTCCATAGCGTTCATACTGCCTTTTTCTTGCCTCCTCCACCCTCGCCCGCACCTTTATGGACCGCTCCCCCGCCTTCCCCTTCCTGTTCACAACGGCGGCGCTGAAATCCACAGGCCCTAAAGTCAAATTGATATCAAATCGATCCCTGAGCGGACCGGATAGTTTATTTTGGTAATAATGAATTTGCTTCGGTGAGCACGTACAATAATGGGAGTTCGAGCCAGCATAACCACACGGGCATGGGTTCATGGCAGCAAGCAAAATAAAAGAAGCCGGATAGGTGATTGTTGCGTTCGTCCGACTGATCGTAATCGTGCCGTTTTCTAATGGCTGCCTAAGCATGTCCAACGTTTTCTTCGTAAACTCACCAATTTCATCGAGAAATAAAACACCCCGATGGGCCAACGATATTTCGCCAGGCTTCGGGTATTGGCCGCCGCCGATAATGGAGACACCTGAGGCCGAGTGGTGAGGACTCCTAAACGGCGGGGCTTTGGTTTGCAGATAAGCATTCCTGCTTAATTGATATAAGCTGATGACTTCGAGCTGGGCCTCTTTTGTTAATGCAGGTATTATCGACGGGAAGCATCCCGCCAGGAGGCTTTTTCCACAGCCGGGAGGCCCCGTCATTAAAACATGGTGCTCCCCGGCGGCAGCCACTTCTAACGCATATTTTGCTGCGGAATGACCGATAATCTGCTGGAAATCCAAATAGTCAAAAATGCTCCCTGACCCATTTTCTTCTTGTTTTTTAAAAGTTGGAGGGAGCCACTTGTCCGTTAAATGCCCAATCACATCCTGCAGTGATGTCACATAAATGATTTCCATCCCGGCAAAATCCAGTGGAGGCAGATTTTTATCAAGAGGCATATAAAGCCTTGCAAGTCCCAGCTTTTTTGCCGCCAGAACCGCTGGGAGAAGGCCTTCAATGGGCTGGACAGTGCCGTCCAATGATAGGGCGCCGATAAATCCCGTGTCCGCGGGAATCTGCGCCTCTAGTTCATGCAGGCTTAACAGAAGACTTATGGCCATCGGGAGGTCAAACATTGAGCCGAATTTCCTTTGATCTGCAGGCGAGAGGTTGATCGTAATTTTTTGCCCGTTTAGTAAATATCCCAGTGACCGGAGCGCCGCAATAATCCGCTCCTTTGCTTCCTTCACGGCCGCATCGGGAAGCCCGACAATTTTAAAAGAATCATTTCCCACA
>CAYNUT010000158.1:0-7321 GCA_964400595.1 uncultured Neobacillus sp.
CGAAGCCATGAATAGATACAACTTATTCAATAGCATAACTGTCAATTTATTACCGACTTCGGGCTATGGGAATGGAGCATTGATGGCTGTTGCCGAAAAAGTTATACAAAAGGAACTGCCTCATGGATATGGTTATGAGTGGAGTGGATTGAGTAGAGAGGAAAAACGTTCTAACGAACAGATTTTTTTGATTTTCGGATTATGTATTCTTTTTACTTATTTTATATTAGCGGCTCAATATGAGAGCTATATCCTACCTTTAGCCGTTTTGTTATCTGTCCCCACGGGATTATTAGGTGTATTCATCGCTATAAACCTGGCAGGAATAACGAATAATATCTACGTACAGATTGGGCTTATTATGTTAATTGGTCTTTTGGCTAAAAATGCCATTCTTATCGTAGAGTTTGCTGCTCAGGCACGTAAAAAAGGCATACCTATTATAGCTTCAGCTTTAGAAGGAGCACGCCAACGTTTCCGTCCGATATTAATGACCTCACTGGCTTTTATTATAGGATTGGTGCCATTAACTCTGGCTACAGGTCCTGCTGCTGTCGGTAACCATTCTATTAGTATAGGAGCTATTGGAGGTATGTTAAGTGGAGTAATACTGGGAATTATATTTATACCTGTTCTGTATATTCTATTTCAGACGTTACATGAAAAAATAGCAGGTAAGAAAAAAGAGAATACAGTTTTAACCAATGATAAATAAAAATTATATGTACACCAGATATTTCGCAATATGTATTTGTCTCTTATTGGTTGTATCCTGTAAAGTCGGGAAAGATTATCAACGTCCTGAATTAGACCTACCCGAGAAGTATAGAAACGAAACGGATGCCAATAACGATGCAAGTGCTTTGTCACATAATCCACGTGATTTTTTCAAGAACAAATACTTATTGGAGCTAATTGATAATGCTTTTGAGAAAAATAGTGATCTGCTCCTTGCAGTTCAAAATATCGCTTTAGCCGAATCAACTTTAGGACCAGTAAAACTAAATTATTTGCCCGAAATAAATGCACAGATCAAAAGTCAATATACAAAGTCTTCACAGAATAGTTCATCAGGGCAAGCAGGAGCCAATCGTGAAATTAAGGATTTTAATCTGTCAGCCGGTTTAACTTGGAATATTGATATCTGGGGTAAAATAAAACGTGAAAAAGAAGAAGCCTTGGCTAATTATCTCCAATCGCAGGAAGTACGTAAAGCTGTGCAAACAAAGCTAGTGGCTGATATTGCCAAAGGATATTACAATCTTTTAATGTTGGATGAGCAATTGGAAATAGCTAACAGAAGTAAGGTGTTAAGTGACAGCACACTGACAATAATGAAAATTCAATATCAGGTAGGAGATGCCAATATTTTAGGCATCAGGCAAGTCGATGCCCAACTCAACGAAAATAAGTTACTTATATCTCAAATAGAGCAAAGTATTAGCTTACAGGAAAATGCATTGAATGTATTGTGTGGAAAGTATGCCGGAGCCATAACACGGAAGATAGAGGGTAATAAAGAGTTTATTTCCGTACCGGTAGAAGGATACCCGGCGTCATTACTTGCGTCACGTCCCGATATAAAGGCTGCAGAACTATCTTTACGTGCATCCAATGCCAGAGTTGGGATACAACAAGCAGCGATGTATCCGGCGATCAATATATCGGCAGAAGGAGGATTAAGTAGTTTGACCTCTTCAAATTGGTTTTCTATTCCTGCCTCTCTTTTCGGTTCTTTAGCGGGAGGAATTACCCAACCAATATTCAATAAAGGAAGACTAAAAGCTCAATATGAACAAGCTCAGATAGAGCGAGAGAAAGAAGTTATAAGATTCCGTCAAGCAGTTCTTGATGGATACGCACAAGTTTCTAATGCACTGAAAAATAAAGAAGAAGTCGAAAAACAATTTATCTTTGCTAAATCTAGAGAGAAAGTACTTGAGGAGGGTATAACTTCTACTCAGCTACTGTTTATGGCTGGTACGGTGAATTATCTGGATATAATTACAGTGCAATCAGCCTATTTACAATCCAGTTTACAAAGGGTACAACTATATACAGACAAGGCTTTGGCAGATATAGAACTGTATTATGCTTTAGGCGGTGGCTGGCAATAAAAACGAATGCGATAATGAATACAAAAAAAGAAAAATTCAATTGGTGGTTACGGATAGGACTTAGTGCATTTGTCTTGTTTACTATTTATGCCATGAATTTTCTGCTGAATCCATACAGCTCTTATTGGATAGAATTGCAAGCTTATAATACATATGAATTAATATTTGATATTTTGCTTACGTTTCTATTTAGCTGGCTGATTATAGAGGTAAGTATATGGATAGCAAAGATATTAAATCGTTTCCTGACATGGACTAATCATCCAATACTGCGTTTTGGACTACAGAGTTTATTTATTATTGCTTCAACACTACTTCTTCTTTTTATTCAGGTTGAGATATTTAAATGTACATCAGAAGATGTGCATCTGACTCAACAAGAATTTCTGGAGACTTGGCAATTCTTTTTTGTTATCATCATTGTTTCATTATTTGTTAGTGCTGTACATACCGGTTATTTTTTATTAAAAAGATGGAAAACGTCGATATCTGAAGCAAACGAACTACAGTTGAAAACTATGGAGCTGAAAGAGATTGCTCTGCAAGCTGAATTGCAATCGTTGAAAATGCAGCTTGATCCACACTTTATGTTCAATAATTTCAGTACCCTTTCTGAACTTATTAATGAAGACCGGGAAACGGCGATCCGATTTCTAGAAAACCTTTCCAGAGTGTATAGATATATGATACAGAACTTAAAGAAAGATATGGTATCTCTGAAAGAAGAAATAAGTTTTGTAAAGGCATATTGTTATCTGATTGAAATACGCCACGGTGAGAATGTAAAGGTTATCTTTGATTTAAATGACGAAGCATTAGATTTATACATTCCGCCTATTTCAATACAATTGCTGGTTGAAAATGCTATTAAGCATAATATCGCTACTCAAAAACAACCACTGACTATAACTATTACTCTTGAAAATAAAGAAACTGTAAAGGTGTCTAATAATCTCCAACGGATCTCCAATCTCTTCCCATCAACAGGGCTCGGAATTAAAAATATAATTGATCGATATCGTCTCTTATCAGAAACTTCTTTACCCACAATAAAAGAAACTTCCACTTGCTTTTGTGTTACTTTACCTCTACTCAATAATAGATGATATGAAAATACTAATAATAGAAGATGAAAAGCATAATGCCTCCAGATTGCAACGCTTGCTGGCGGATATTTCGCCGGAATTTGAAGTGGTAGGAGTCTTAGAAACTGTAAAGGAAAGTATAGACTGGCTGAAAAAAAAAGCTACTCCCGATGTCATTCTCATGGATATACGCTTATCAGACGGCTTAAGTTTCGATATATTCGAAAAAGCAGACGTTGCAAGCCCGGTAATCTTCACTACCAGCTATGATGAATATGCAGTCAGAGCATTTAAGGTAAACAGTATCGACTATTTGCTCAAACCTATTGAAAAGGAAGAGTTGGAGGCTGCCCTGAAGAAAGCAGATATGGAAAAGGAAAAGATCGCTCCCGCATTGGAACAGGAACAGTTATTAAATCTTTTCAGAGAAAAAGGTCCAATTTTTCGCAAAAGGTTTCTATTACCCGGATACAACGGATATAAAATTATATCTGTTAGCGAAATAGCCTACATATTTACCGAACAGAAAATAACCTACCTGGTTACCTGTGAAAGAAAGAGTGAAATGCTGGGACAAACGATGGACGAATTGGAAGACGAATTAGATCCTGACGTATTTTTCAGGGCAAATCGGCAATTTATTATTCATATCGATAGTGTAAACAGAATACAGAATGATATGAATGGGAAGTTAAAAATTTCCTTAAAGCAAGATCAGTCGGTAGAGATTATTGTCAGTAGAGAAAAAGCGCCTCTGCTGAAAAAATGGTTGGACAGATAGCTCAAAACAATTTGATAGATTATGATACGAATTGAGACGGAACGATTGATTATAAGAAATTTTCAACAAAGTGATGCATCTGACTTATTGGAATATCTTTATCATCCGCGTGTAAATTGTTTCCTTGATGAAAAAATGGATACAATCGAGGAAGCTATAGCCAATGTGAAAGAAAGAGAGAAGGACGAATTACAACTTGCCGTTTGTCTGAAAGAAGAGGATAAAATCATCGGAAACCTTTTTGCGCTAAAAGAAGAACCAGACACGTACAGTGTTGGTTGGCAGTTTAACGCCAGATAAGAAGGGAAAGGTTATGCAAGCGAGGCAGCAAAAAGATATTTCGCATTCCTTTTTCATGAGAAAAATGCAAGGCGAATTTATGCGTATGTGGAAGATGATAATTTTCGTTCTCAAAAACTATGTGAACGTCTTGGTATGCGTAAAGAAGGATGCTTTATGGAGTTTATTTCTTTTACTCAGAATGAAGACGGAACATCAAAATATGAGGATACGCTTCAATACGCTATTCTAAAGAAAGAATGGGAGCTGACATAAATATATCGTTCTAAGATTAAAAAGATATTTTTTTAATAACAAAAATAGACATTTGCGCACAAAGTTTATATCGCTGATAAATTGCCTGTTACAAATATATAATATTTGCAGCAGGCTTCTTTTTTAGACTGCCTATAAGCTCTTTAACCAAAATTAGGAATTAGTGTCGTAATATAGCCAAAATATAAAATTGACGACTTAGTAACTGAAGTCTGCCTAAAATTTGCCTAGATTCCAATTTAAAAAACTTCCTAAATATAAGAAAAATTACTAATTTCAAGACTATTACCTATTGAAGTGTTGCGATTTGCGTATATGCCTTTTCTTGTATTTTATGCTGGCCAGTCACAGTTTAGAACATCTTTTCTGTCGAGAAAGATTTTAGATGGAATACTTTTTACATAGATATTCTGTTTTTGGTTATCTCTACATTTTCTCTTATCACTGTCTGCGAGTAATTCGGTAAGATTTATAATTCTGCATAGTTTGTGTATAAATAGAAAAAAACCGAAACGGATTTCTCCATCTCGGGCTTTGTGCCTCTGTTATCTATACAAAGATAGCTGATTCAATAAATAGTAAATTATTGCTTCGGACGTATTATTACTCATTGTAAATACATTCTACTTTTTGTTCTTCTGTCACTTTCGATATATTTTTATCCGGATATTTCTCTTGATATTCTTTTGTCCGATCAATGTAATATGTCCCAATCTTATGTTGAGGCTTTACTCCTACATCAGACTTCGACTCAAGTGTGAATTTATACCTGTATGTAACAGCTTCAGTCGGTTTCATTATAAACTCATATTCTTGTGTTTCTTCTATGAATTTATAAACTGTGTATTTATTGGGATTACCTCTTAGGATAGCAGATTCATTTTCAAAAGAAAGATTATCATAAAATGATTTTTCTTTTTGGTTATAGAATAAAGAACGTTCAAGCATATCTTGCTCTATAATTTCTTTTACATCTGGATCACCTTCGACTGTAATTTTTGAATTCTTTAATTTCCAATTCCCTGCACCTTCGTATTCAACGACTACTTTGATTTTATACTTTAGTCTATTTTTTTCTCTTATGGTCACAGTCGTAGTTCCCTCTTTTATAGGGGTAATAATAAAACCTTCACCTTCCCAGTCGTACTGAGCCGTAGCTATACTTAGGTCAGTTATATTAATTTCCAGATCAATGTAACCAGACAAATCGGCTATACTGTTTAACACAGTCGGTTTACCTGAACCGAGATGACTATATATTTTAATTTCCTGCACATCATCCGAATCATCATCCGAACATCCGATTAGACCAATAGGTAAAATCAAAAATAATAGATAAAAAATCTTGTTCATAGTGTTTTGTTATTTTGTATTACTCGATGAAAATAAGATATAAACCTCAATAAAGGAAGTCGTGATATCCTTTTAACTGTTGCGACCTACTTTTATTGTTATTTTAAACAAAAAAGTTAGTTTTTAGAGATATTCGCTTGAATCCTGAATTTTCTATTATAGACCTGTCCGCCGTTAGCTGTAAATTCCAAAGGATTTTCCACTTCATAATATCCGTCCCAATATCCATCCCATCCAAAATTGTGATGGACATAAATAGTCTGATTACCATCTACATTAGTATGTATATAAGCATCCATCAACCAACCATGTCCCCCTTCATCGCAAACAGCAGAAACATGTACTATTTTTCCGCTTCTTAGTGAGGCTGCAATAACATTCCAATCCCATCCTCTACCACCATCGCATCGCATCCCGACTTTCAGTAAAACTCCTTCTATTGCGTTAACATTTGTGGAAGTGCCTTTATCACAGTTACTATAGTCCGAACCCGCAGTTTCTCCCGTCCATTTCATTAACATCCCGACTTGATCTAATATAGTTTTAGGCGTATAACTTCTGTCTAATTTTCGGGTTTTCTTAATATTAGCCCAATCCATATTATAAGCATAAATATTAAGCTTTGGTTCACAGTGGGCTATTGCCTGTGTTATTGCGACAATGCCACATCCTGTGAGGTATCTCCCTTCGGGGCGTAACGGACAATTTTGAGCTAATTTACAATTATAGGGAACCCCTTGTCCCCACATTGTTTTTATTAATGGGAATTTCTTTTCTGTTCTCTCAATGACATACTGAGGGTATTCATCCAACCAATCAAATTCATAATCGTCTACTTTGATAGATCTTAAAGAGGGAATTGATTGAAGTTTACTATATGCAGACTGCTTCAAAGAATCTTTAATTATATTAAACTTTTTTATTCTTTGAAGTGCCGACATAAGACTGGCTTTTTGTATTTCTCTTGCACCGATATTTATACCTGATTCATCTGTCATGTTTTCCGAATCTAAACCTGCATTAGGAACAAAAGCAATAAGTTTGGCATGTCTGGCATCAGCAGAGACAAGAGCATATCCATTTTTGCCCTGTTTGTTTATTCGGACTTTATATACAGCTAATTGTTCGTTATTGTCTTTGCTTTTGGTCGTCCTTAACTCAGATTCTTCTTCAGAAAAATAAAATTTCTTATCTATCTCATAGCCTATCTTATCCATAGTATTTCTTAATAGAGGTTCATCCGAAATAGAAGATTCAAAATTACTTACAATATCGAGGATTTTACTTTCCGGTATTTCATAATTATCCAATAAACTAATCCTTTCAAGAAGTGAAAGTTCGTTTGAACCAATAGGTGTTTTATCGTTTGATGGTTCAGTTATTTCATGTTCATTGAAAAATGTATTCGCCTCGCTAATCGTCATTGTCAT
>CAYNUT010000159.1:0-7205 GCA_964400595.1 uncultured Neobacillus sp.
GAATTATTATTGTTTGTTGACGTTTTTGTTTGTTTAGTTTTCAAAGATCAAGGCTACTTAGGATTTATTAATTCCTTAAGAAGCAACTCTATTACTATATCACCTCGTTAACCCCGTGTCAACAACTTATTTTGATATTTTTAATATCATTGTGTTGTTAACGTGTTATTAACGACTGCTTTAATATAATACCATCGTGGGCGTAGAACGTCAACACTAAAATGAAATTTTTTTATCACAAACAAAAACCGGCCCCCATCCGGGGCCGATCGCTCATTTATTTCGTAATTTTAATGATTTCAGCTTGGTTTGTTTCAACAAGACCTTCTTTTTCAAGTACTACCTTTTCACCTTCAGCTAAGTTTGTGAAGACGATTGGGGTAATCGTTGATTTAGCATGCTCTTTAATATGATTGATATCAAATTTTAATAATGGCTGTCCTTGATCAACTAGATCATTTTCTGAAACTAAGGTTTCAAACCCTTCCCCTTTCAGGTTAACTGTATCGATACCTACGTGGATAAGGATTTCACGGCCTGTATCAGAAAGGATTCCAATCGCATGTTTCGTCGGGAACAGGTTGACAATTTTTCCATTAACCGGTGAAACAACCAAACCTTCAGAAGGGACAATCGCAAAACCGTCGCCCATCATTTTTCCGGCAAATACTTGATCCGGTACTTCTGTAATCGGCTTGATTTCTCCTTTAATAGGGGCAACGAAACCTTCGTCTTCACTTTTACGCGCTGCCTGAAGGGCTTCTGGATTAATTTCCTCAATCTGCTGCTCTACACCTTTTTCGGGTGCATTAGAAGCAGTGGTACGAGGGCGTTTTCCTTCCATTATATCCTTCATTTGGCCTTTGATTGTTTCAGAGCGCGGTCCGAAGATGGCTTGGATATTGTTTCCTACTTCAAGGACGCCCGCTGCTCCAAGTCTCTTCAATTCATCTTTATCGACATTCTTAATATCATTAACAGAAACGCGAAGACGGGTAATACATGCATCTAGATGAGCAATGTTTTGTTTTCCGCCCATTGCATCCAAAATGTTTCCTGCTAAATCAGAAGAGTTAGCTTTACCGGTTGGTGCTTGATTTTCTTCTTCCTCTAACTCACGGCCAGGCGTTTTTAAATTAAACTTGCGGATTGCAAAGCGGAAGCCGAAGTAATAAATAACCGCAAACACAAGTCCGACTGGGATGACGATCCATGCATGTGTTTGTGGGTTGATTAAGCCAAATAAGACATAGTCAATTAATCCACCAGAGAATGTCATCCCGATTTTTACATCTAATAAGTGCATAACCATAAATGATAATCCAGCAAAGATTGCATGAATACCAAATAAAATAGGTGCAACGAATAGAAATGAGAATTCAATTGGTTCTGTAATACCAGTTAAGAATGAAGTCAGGGCAGCTGACGCCATTAACCCGCCGACAAACACTTTCTTTTCAGGTCTTGCTTCATGATAAATCGCAAGGGCTGCAGCCGGTAAACCAAACATCATGAATGGGAATTTACCTGTCATAAATGTTCCTGCAGTAAGATTTTGTACATGATCTGAAATCTGTGCCATAAAAATATGTTGGTCACCATGGATAACCTGACCAGCACTATTTGTATAGCTGCCAAACTCAAACCAGAATGGCGCATAGAAAATATGATGCAAGCCAAATGGAATTAACGAACGTTCAATGACCCCGAAAACAAATGCGGAAAGAGTTAGGTTTGCATTTACCATATTGTTCGAGAATGCATTCAGGCCTGACTGGATTGGCGGCCAAATAACAATCATGATCAGACCTACCAATATAGCGGTTCCAGCTGTAATAATGGGAACAAACCGTTTACCTGCAAAGAACCCCAAATAAGATGGCAGCTCAATTTCAAAGAACTTATTGTACAAGGACGCAGCAATAATACCCACGATAATCCCGCCAAACACACCTGTTTGAAGAGTTGGAATGCCCAGGACACTAACGTAGCTTGTACCATTAATATCCTTCGGATCAATTCCTAAAACAGTACCCATGGTGACATTCATAATTAAATATCCAATGATCGCTGCGAGACCGGCTGTACCTTCTCCGCCGGCTAGACCGACAGCAACACCAACTGCAAACAAGAGCGGCAGATTTCCGAAGACAATATCACCTGCATTTTTCATAACAGATGCAACCATAGCAACAGCACTATTATCTAAGAATGGAGCCAGGTCTAGTAAAGCCGGGTTAACCAGCGCTGCACCTAATGCAAGCAATATTCCTGCTGCAGGCAATAGCGCAACCGGAAGCATGAGTGCTTTACCGACTTTTTGCAAGACACCGAAAGCGTTTTTGAACATAAGAATACCTCCTGAAATTTTTGATTAGCCCATAAAGCGTTTACACTTTTCAAAAAAAGAAATAAAAAAGGCATGAGTAAAAGTCTAATTGATTGAAGGTATGGGTATAGATTGCCCCATAACTTTCATTTCAATCAATACTTTTCACTCATGCCTGATCGAATCAGTAACACGTAAAAAATAATGGCTATTTAAATTTATTTTGCAGCCTTTGCAGATGCATCGTCAGATACACTGCTTCTGCATCAAAAACTTTCATTTTTAAGGTTTGCTGCATCACTTTAATGAGCTTCCATGAGAGATTATAGCACACAGGATATTCATCCTTCAATAGGGAAGCGATTTTTTCTGGCTCTGCCACTTTTTCCCCTTTTGTCACTCGGTCAATCGCAAATCTTAGATGACGGACAAGCCGCATATAATCAATACTTTCCTTATCAATCTCAATTTCAAACTGTTCCTCCACCATTTCAACGAGCTTGGAAACGAGCTGCGAATGCTGGTTGACTTCTGATAAATTCTTATTCGTAATGGAACTATGAATATGCAGGGCAATAAAACCAATCTCTCCAACCGGGAGTGAAATACCTGTTTTTTCCTTAATCATTTGAACGACCTCAGAGGCAATTTCATATTCATGACGGTAAAGGGTCTTTGTTTCCACCAGGAATGGGTTACTCATTTCCATTCCCTGCCGTGCCCTTGTAATGGCAAACATTAAGTGGTCGGTCAAGGCGACATGGATATGTTCATTCAGCTGGCCGCTCGTTCTTTGTTTTATTAATGAAATGGCTGAAATGATTACTTCTAAATAATCATCATCGACAAACGGAAGCAGCTTGATGTAGTTTTCTTGTTCCTTTTCATTTTTTAAAACAAAAAGCTTTTCAACCGTATCTGGATCGATATAGTCCCCGCGTTTCCGATTGAAGCCAATGCCTTTGCCAATGAGGACGACTTCTTCATAGGAAGGGTGCTCAGCAATTAACACATTGTTATTCAAGACTTTATCGATTAATAATTCTGCCATACCCTTTTTGCCCCATTTCACCTAGCATAACATTAGTATCTTCATACTAAAAGAGACAAAACAGGAAGTCAACGACAAATTTAGACAATATTCTGAATCAAAAGGGTGATAAATTATTCAAACTTAATGCCTCTTAGACCAATGAAATAGAACAAAATTGTGAATCCCAACAATGCCGCCGAATCCTTAATTAATGTTTCTGAATGAAGACTGCCGCTGATAATCTCCTTAAATCCGGACATCGCCCAGCTTTGCGGGACGGCCAGGGAAATTTTTTGCATAAAGTCCGGCATGATATCGACAGGCCAGTATACACCGCCGAGCATACAGGTACTTGCGATTAACACAGCACTAATAGCGGTGGCCTGCTGCTTTGTTTTCACCAATCCTGCAATCATCAAACCAAATCCGACTACTGTCATGATGACAAGGGAAGTAAATGGGATCAGATAGGTAAACCTACCCCATGTCGTATCAAACAACAGATTCATCGTCAGCATTAATACAACAAACTGAATCCAGCCCATGAAAAAATAGCCCAATAGATATCCTAAACTGATTTGGACTTTGCTGGCAGGCGTGATCATCAATCTTCCCCATGTTCCACCCGTTTTTTCTTCCAAAATCGTGGACGCTGCTCCTGACAGCCCAAACATCATAAACATAATCGTAAAACCAACAATCATCAAATTAACGTCCGCCATATTATTCGTATCCTTTTGGAGTGTCTCCTTTTCCATCGTTACCCCTTTATGATTCGCAACCGACTCCAGCAAATGCGGAAATGAAGCCGCTTCCTGGGCTTCAACTGCTTGATAGGACCTGATAACCAGCCTTGCTGTTCCTTTTAGATGTGGTGATAAGACCAAATAATCGTTTGTCTTTCTTTGCAGGATCATATCAAACAGAGGTTTCTTTTCCATAATTCTCTCTCTCAAATCATCCGGAATGACCACTGCAGCAACTGCATCTTCTTCTGAGACATTCTTTTTAGCTTGTTTCAACGATACTATTTTCCACTTAAACTGATTGTCCTTTTTTAACAGGTTTACAACTTCGGAATTGATGTCCGATTTACCTTCCACTACATTAACCACCGGTTTATTCTGTTCCGATTTTACGGAAATGCCGCCAAATATCCAGCTGAATAAGGCCGGCATGACGAACATCAAGACAATAGCACCCGGGGATTTGAAAAATTTCTTCAAGTTGTTTGCGGCAATTGTCCATATTTTACGCATATTTCCCCCTCCTTTCAAATGAAAGGCGCAATAATCCAATGGCAAAAAATAATATTCCAAGACCAAGGGATCCTGCGACTGCAGGAAGAATCTCGGTTAGGGATGCACCTGACATCAGGTCTAAGTACGTTTGCAGAGCAAGACCGTTTGGCAATGCCTTCGCCACCAAAATAACCCAATCAGGAAAAATGTAAAGAGGGGCCATACTGCCGCCGAGTGCCGCCATAATTTGCGTTCCTAACATGCCCGCAACACCAAATGATTTTTCCTTATTGATAAACGCCCCTGCCAGCACGCCAAGTCCGCAGGCATTGATGACAAACGCAATGGTCAACACCACAATGCCGGCTGCTGAAGGACCCCAGTCCACATCAAAAAGCAGGCTGGTACCCACGATGATGATAAACGCCTGGGTGAGACAAATGACGATTAGACCTAGCATTTTTCCAAAAAGATAATTTGAATAGGTTAATTTGGTCAGCAGCAAGCGGTTATATACATCCTGCTCTTTTTCCCGGATCATGCCGGCAACGCCTTGGACGACGGTCATCAGCAAAAACATGGCCCCCATGGCCGCTGCATAATACTGAAAAGAGCTGACTACTTTTGTTTTTGCATTGATGGTGGATTCTTTGATGAGAGGCTGCTGCATTTGTTTTTCTTGGAGAGCATTTGTGTGCGTTTGCGATCCCGCTTGGACCGGCTGTGTGAATTTAGCAGCTTCAATTGGAATTGACTTGGCAAATTGTTCGATGACACTTTGCACAATCATGGCCTTGATTCCCGGGTCTGGCACGGTCAGCAATTTCACTTTCGTTTGTTTCCCGGACAGTAAGGCTGCGGTGAAATCAGGTTCCAAAATGATACCGACGGATAATTTGTGGTCTTTAATTTTTTTCTTGAGTTCATCTTCCTGATAATATTTAATGCGAATCTCCTTTGAGAGATTTTTTGCAAAAACCTCCTCGGTTAACACTTTACTAAGCTGTCCTTCATCTAAATTGACGACCCCGAGGGTGAATTTTTTAATTTCTGCGTCTTTATTGTTCATCATATTGCTGAATGCAGCACCTAAAATTGCGATTAATAAAAGCGGCATCATAATAAGGGTTAAAAAGGCCTTTTTATCGCGGGCAACGAGCATCAAATCTTTCCAGGCAAGCCACCAAAATTTCATCTTAACCACCTCTAATCCCTTAGAGTTCTTCCGGTTAGATGCAGGAAGACACTTTCAAGGTTTGGTTCTATAATTTCGACTGAAGTAACCTTCGTTCCTGTTTTGGTCACCGACTGGATAAAATCACTTAATACCGCCTGCGGCTCTTTATGAAAAACCATGAGCTGGTGATCCTGCAGCTGAATATCTTTTGGAGTAAAAAGATGGTTCAGTTCCTCCGTTATTTTTTCCGGGACTGCCTTATCAATCGTCAGCTTAATTCTGGAACGGTCGCCAATAGTCTCTCTTAATTCTTTAAGTGTGCCTCTGGCAATTAATTGTCCGTGGTCAATAATGCCTATGCGTTCGCAAAGGTATTCAACTTCTTCCATATAATGACTAGTATAAATAATGGTCATTCCTTCTTCATTTAGCCGTTTGACTGTTTCTAAAATATGATTTCTCGATTGCGGGTCAATACCGACGGTCGGTTCATCCATTATCAGCATTTCTGGGTGATGCAAAATAGCGGCTCCGATATTGACTCGCCGTTTCATCCCGCCGGAAAAGGTTTCTACCTTATCCTTGGCCCGGTCAGTTAAACCGATGATTTCAAGAACCTCGTCAACCTTTTTTTCCAGCTCCTTGCCGCTGAGGTCATACATTCTGCCCCAGAATTTCAAATTCTCTCTTGCAGACATTTCCTGATAGAGGGCAATTTCCTGCGGGACCACCCCAATCCATTTCTGCGCTGCCTTCGGATTTTTAATGACGTCAATTTCCTTGAGCTGAATTGCACCAGAAGTTGGCGGAAACAAGCCGGTAATCATATTGATGATGGTTGATTTGCCGGCCCCGTTTGGCCCGAGGAGACCAAACGATTCCCCTTTTTCGACTGCGAAGGATATCCCCTTCACCACTTCATGCTGGCCAAAGCTTTTTCGTAAATCCCGGACGGACAGTATGTTCATGTCAATCACTTCCCACTAAATTTCTATTCTCATCCTTATCATACAGAAGTCACTGGGAAAAAAGTATTACTTTAGGCGAAAATTGGAAATATTTTTAAGATTGGCATTTGGGCTATTTCTATGAGACAGTTTTTCTGTTTTGACGTGAATTTTGTCCCATAGAACGTCCCTATTAGACACTTTTTCTGGTTTGGCCCGGATTTTGTCCCATAGAACGCACCTATTAGACACTTTTTCTATTTTGGCCCGGATTTTGTCCCATAGAACGCACCTATTAGACACTTTTTCTGGTTTGGCCCGGATTTTGTCCCATAGAACGTCCCTATTAGACACTTTTTCTGGTTTGGCCCGGATTTTGTCCCATAGAACGCACCTATTAGACACTTTTTCTATTTTGGCCCGGATTTTGTCCCATAGAACGTCCCTATTAGACACTTTTTCTATTTCAACCAAGATT
>CAYNUT010000160.1:0-3064 GCA_964400595.1 uncultured Neobacillus sp.
AATGTTCGGTTTTATTTGATAATTATGAAGTAAAACGGTTTTTTTCTTTGTTCTGCCTATGACTATTGTTAAAAATCTAAGTTTCCCGCATTAATCTTATGAAACTAAACTGCAACGTCAGTTAATCAACGAAAAAAAGAGCTTCCCTGCGGCAACTACATCTTCAACTCAAGCCATCGTTAGTTAAAGATGTAATTCATAAAATAAAAGGATTGTAATTCTTTTCGTGAACTTAATTCTTTAATCTCAAGACCATCTTTTCTTACCTTTACGACTCTTCCAATTGACCATTCGCCTTGATAATTTTTAAACTGAATCAATTTCCCTCTTAATGCCTTGCTTGATTATAATCTAATTGCATCCAAAATCCTCCTTACTAAGTGAGCATTTTTTAATATATGAGGTAGTCCTTTTTTGTGAAAAGGGAATTTCCTAATTTTGTCCAACTATTTTTCATCCTTAACACTTCTTATTCAACTATCCTGCTTCTATAGCACAAAAAGAAAAAGCCGCCAATACAGCAGCTTGGTCTTAAACTCTTGAACCCAAAAGTTACCAATATTATTTTACAAGCAATGGATTCACCTAGTTCCATTGAACCTGCGGGCATTCCCCATCTATTTTGTCCCCTTCTTTCAATGAAGAGGATTCGTTCCTTTTCATCCTGAATGATGGCACGAATAGATGGGTGTATAATTTTTTTATGACCAATTAGCTTTCGTAATTGACCTAAATACGCTCGACTCTTCTTCCCTGCATATATTAGACATTCTAATCCCCCGTGGTTTTTCATTACTTATTCTATATAGAACTGGATTTCCCTTCTTTTCCTAATGTATATAAGAAGTATGCTTATTCAACTAAACGGACCGTTGGTTCAATAGGAGTTATATTACGGTCACAACAAGCACCTCAATTAACGATAGCCAATCCGACAACATCCTCAAATGCAATCCGAAGGAATTCGCCACTTTGAGCTTCAATGCTGAGCTAGTGTGAAATAGGTCCACGTAATGAACGTAGCCTTTTATGTCTGTTGTAAATCCGTCAAACCTTGGAGTAAACATTTTTGCCCACAAAAAAACTAATCGGTGTTTTCCGATTAGTTTTTCTTTCTTATTGATTGGCTTTTTTAACCCATTCTGCAATTGTTACAGTGCGCTTTGCTTGATGTTTTACAGCTGCTTGAACATCTTCAATCATTTTTCCATCTTGACCAACGGTAACACTGGTTCCATATGGATTACCTCCAGCTCCAAATGTAACTGGATCAGTATAACCAGGAGCAGCAACAATGGCACCCCAATGATACATAGTTGTATATATTGATAAAATAGTTGCCTCTTGACCACCGTGGGGATTTTGAGCGGAAGACATTGCACTTACAACCTTATTAACAAGTTTTCCATTAAACCAAAGACCTCCCGTTGTATCTAGAAATTGTTTCATTTGTGCAGGCATGTTGCCAAATCGAGTAGGTACACTGAAAATAATGGCATCGGCCCATTCCAGGTCATCTAATTTTACCTCTGGCACATCCTTTGTTGCTTCAACATGTGCTTTCCAACCTGGATTTCCTTCAATAACTGATTGTGGTGCAAGTTCTGGTACTTTAAGAACCTTTACTTCTGCACCTGCTTCTTTTGCCCCTTGAGCAGCCCATTGTGATAATTGATAATTTGTTCCACCCATGCTGTAATAGATCACTGCTAATTTTACATTTGTCATTTTTTCTGTCTCCTTATTAGATGAATTTCCAAATAAATTGGATAAGAAACCCATTATAATACACCACCTATCATGTCTTAGTTTTTAATTTTATAAACATAATAATTTTTTATTCACTATTCTTTTTTCATTTCTATAATTAAGATGTGTGATGTTTCAACAGACCTAATTAAAATCTTTTCTTCAATAATTTCCATTCCATCTCTTTCAGTTAACTCAATATCATTGATTACTGAAGTTCCTTCTACTTGAACTAAATATGCCTGCCTGCCTTCTTTTACTTGGTGAGTTATATCTTTTCCTTGATCCAACTCTAATGAATATATGTTGACATCCTGATTAATTTTGATAGGAGCATCTCCATTTAACCCTGAAACCATATGCAACCATTTATTCTTTCTGTCTTCCCAATTGAATCTAAAGTCACCGTAGTTAGGCTTAAGCCCGTTACTATTCGGAAATATCCAAATTTGTAAAAATCTGAGTATATTTTCTCCTAAATTATGCTCACTATGAAACACACCTGTTCCTGCACTCATGTATTGAATATCTCCGCGAGATATTGTGTTTTTATTACCCATGCTGTCACCATGAGTTAACTTACCATTCACAACATAAGAAATAATCTCCATATCCCGATGAGGATGTGTATCAAATCCTGTATTCGGTTCCACTAAATCATCATTGATAACTCGTAAAACACCGAACTTGATATTGTTTGGATTATAGTATTCTGCGAATGAAAAATGAAATTTACTTTTTAACCATCCAAGATTACTTGAACCCATGTTATTACTTTCAATTTTTTTTAGCATAATAATTCTCTCCTACATTTTTTAATTTTCATTTATAAAAAAATAAAGATTTGGATTTTAAATAGGATATATCATTACAGTTATTTAAAAGAATTTGACATCTTATTTTGTTTCTTTTAGGGATATTTTAAAACAAGCTATTATTCTCCTTAATTCGAGTATCTCTAAATTGAGATATTTTAGAAGAAAAAAGCACCTAAAGCATATTGACCAGGACCGATAAAAGTAACACCAATAGCAACTGCAAGTAAAGTTAAGCTGAATTCATATCCATTTGATGTTGCCCATAGCCCGTTCGGAGCATGAACCTTAATGATAGCCATTGCCATAGTTCCTGCAATCAAAATTGCTGCATCTGTGGTTAAGAGTCCTAATGCAAACAAAATTCCTCCAATAAATTCTGCCAAACCAGCGAAAAGTGCTATGGTTACTCCTGGTTTCATGCCAATAGACTCGAACCATCCACCAGTTCCTTTAAACCCGTAGCCACCGAACCAACCAGACAATTTTTGAGTGCCGCG
>CAYNUT010000160.1:3074-6963 GCA_964400595.1 uncultured Neobacillus sp.
AATGAACAATACACCATTTACCAAACGAATTATCAATAAACTAATATTTACCATCAAAAAATACTCCTAAATTGTTTTTATCTCGAATCCGAGATATCGTTTCAAAAAAAAGCACCTTTATACTTTATTCTTTACTTTTTTCAAAAGCTGCACCAATGTCTTGGCATCAACCGAAACTAATGAATTAAACATATGATGAATGAACTCATGAAAATTCGGCATGATTTCATTCATTAATTCAATTCCATCATCAGTTAATGTCACATGTATCACACGGCGGTCATCTGGACAGGCATTTCGGCTTATTAAACCTTTTTGTTCTAGCTTATCTATAACATAGGTCATCGAGCCACTTGAGATCAATATGCAATTTCCAATTTGTTGAATCGTTTGTATCCTTTATTGATAAAGGACCTCTAAAACAGAAAATTCCGTAATGCCTAGCTTGTTTTTTACCATTTCATCCTTTATTCGCTCATGAATTGCTTTAGATGTTTGCATTAATATCAGAAAAGGCAGATTATTGCATTTCCTCTCCATTAATTTCCCCCTTAAAAAATCTTGAATTTAATTATCTTGAATATGAGATAATAATAATACTTATCATATTTTTTGTCAATAACCTTTTTTAATTTAGGTAAGATATAAATCTTATTTTATTCCTGTTCAACTAAACTTCCATTTATTCCAATAAGAAAAAGCTGCCTCAATGACAGCCTCGATCTTCAACTAATGCACCCGTTACTTGAATAAGAAAAAGCGATTCCCCTCTTAAAGAATGGGATCTGTTACTTAAATGACTTAAATTTCACCTCTTACAAATGGAGAGAACACGGAATAAACAGACCAAACCAAAACTATCCAAAAAGTAAAAGAAGTTATACGTTCGTTCAATATTGGACTCTTTTTAGATAAGAGGTAAGTACGAAACAATGTATATAGACAAAATAGTAAAAAGGATAAGCCGAAACAAACTACACCAACATTTCCTAAATATGCTATACCTGCACTTTCATATATTTTACTTAATACTTCTTCAGTCAATATAAATCCCAGAACTAAGAAAATTATTATTTCAATAAATGTGATAGCATACATCTTCCAAATAGCCAAAAAACTCCCTCCTTTTTCTTTTATTTTACCATAAAAATCCAAAATACTTATTAAAGTATTCTGCTTCGTTAGTCGAATAAGAAAAGCTGCCAAAATGACAGCTTGAATCTTTAACTCTTGCACCTTTAGTTGAAGAAGAAACTACTCAATACTCAACTATATTTAGCCATTGACCATCCGGACCAATGGTTATATGAGGAACCTTATTTAATTGAAACATTTTGTAAATGTCCAAATTCTTTTTGGTTAATTTACTTAATTGTCCTGATACATCAGTCTCGGAAAATATCAGATAATCCATTGTTGTAGACCGTAAATAAAATTCGTAAATATATCGTTTTTGACTGTCTTTTACATAACCCATATAACCCAATTCCCTTGGAAAAGTACGTGGTAACGGGAATTTATTAACTTCAATAAAGTCATTTGAAATTTCATTTAATAGGTCTTGTTCACATTCAGGAATAATCGCATAGATATAACAATCTTGCTTGTAAAAGCTATTGATTATACTAACAAATTCTTGTTCATCAATTTCTTCATCGAGTAATATTTCTTGTTTTTTCGGAATGCTTCTCAAAGCCAAATCACCCCCTATTTATGATTATACAATTAGAATGGAAATGTTTCCTTCTTCAAGTAACCTGCTTCGTTACTTCAATAAAAAAAGCGTCTCCACTTATTGTAGAAACGCCCACGTTAGCCGAATAAGGATGAGATGTAACTAGATTATCCTGAGTATTTATTAGGTGTTATTGAATAATGATATATCTCTATATCATTCTCTATAAAGCCTCTTCTTTGGGCTGCTTTTAGCGTCTGATACATATTTTCTCTTCCTACAACATTATCTGTATGAAGGTAGATTTTATCAGCACGCAATCCTTTTTCACAGATGTACTTCACCAAATCATATCCTGTTGGAAGTATGTTTCCATCAATATCTTCACCTAAATCGTGGTCTAAAGAGAGTATATGAACCTTAAAGTTTTCAATGTAATGGATTGCTTCGTTAAAGTTCCTAGCGACTATATATCCATCAGGGCAATCCCTTAAATCATCCACATAGAGATTTATGATTTCACTAGCCATTTCGAGCAACACCCCAAGCATTTTCTAGCTTTTATTGTGCCATTTCTTTTTTACTAAACTGCCCTGGAAGTGAAAAATGCGTTCCTGATTATTGCAGAAACGCACCCGTTAGCCATCCATGAAGCGCAAAAATCAGCGCTTCACCACAGAGAATGAAAATGGGTTGGAACCGTCAATACTGATTCTACGGCTGGGAGAGGAAGGTCGCTTAACTATGGTGCGTTAGAGCCCATCCGTTAGTCTGATTCCACCGACCACGGTGCACCACTGACTGTCGCTCCCCTTGCGGGAAGCACACATGGTAGATTAATCCTATTCTGGTTGTTGCACCAGCCTCTAATCATAATGATCGCTGTAGAAAGGATGTTTTCAATGGACGTAGTCATTGAAAGATCATGCGGTATGGATGTCCATAAGGACAATATTACTGCCTGTATTTTGACACCTAAAGGAAAGGAGATTCAAACGTTTTCTACTAAAACTGTATTTCTATTACAGTTGGTTGACTGGATTAAACAACATAATTGTACCCATGTCGCCATGGAAAGCACGAGTGTTTATTGGAAACCTATTGTGAATTTACTAGAGGCTGAGGATATTGAGTTTTTAGTTGTGAATGCCCAAATATGAAGGCAGTTCCAGGACGGAAGACAGATGTGAAGGATGCAGAATGGATAGCCAAACTTCTTCGTCATGGACTACTTAAAGCTAGCTATATCCCAGACCGAAATCAACGTGAATTGCGTGAACTCGTTCGCTATCGTCGGAGTATCATCGAGGAGCGTGCCAGACAACATAATCGAATCCACAAGGTGTTAGAAGGCGCGAACATTAAGTTAGGTTCTGTCGTTTCAGATGTACTGGGTGTTTCAGCCCGAGATATGCTTGACGCCATTGCCGATGGAGAAGATGATCCTGAAAAACTAGCAAACTTCGCTCGACGTACTATGAAAAAGAAGAAAGAAGAATTGGAACTCGCTCTTAAAGGGTATATCAACTCGCATCAACGCCTCATGTTAAAAACCATTTTAGGGCATATTGATTTTTTGACTGAGCAAATCAATATGTTGGATCAAGAAGTTGCGGCAAGAGTAAGCACCTATCAAGAAGACGTAGAACGGCTGGATTCCATTCCTGGCATTGCGACAAGAATGGCCGAGCAATTCTATCCGAAATTGGGACTGATGTTAAAAAACAGTTCCCAACTGCAGCTCATATGTGTTCCTGGGCAGGCTTGGTTCCTGGACAAAACGAGAGTGCAGGAAAAAGGAAATCGGCCAAAACAAAAAAAGGAAACAAATATTTGAAATCCGCAATAACGGAAGCAGCCCATTCTGTAAGAGGATCAAAGAACTATCTCGGAGCACTGTATAGGCGTACAGCATCACGAAAAGGCAAAAAACGTGCAGGGATTGTCGGCGCTCATGCCATATTACGTATCTCTTATTATCTTTTAACCCGAAAAGAAATGTATGTAGACCTAAGCGAAGACTACTTTGATAAGCAGAGACAACAATCTATCATTCGGCATTCACTGAGACGACTCGAAAGTTTAGGATACACAGTTACGTTGGAAGAACCTAAAGCATCTTAATCCAGTCACTTTCTAAACCATAGATCCATGAATTTGGCGCTCTCCCTTTTTTTAAAAATTGAATGAGCTGCGTCCTCTTTAGTATTGCCT
>CAYNUT010000161.1:0-551 GCA_964400595.1 uncultured Neobacillus sp.
CGCGGTTAACACCATTTGCTGGGCTGATTTTACCAAGAGGCCCGAGAGCCCGACAATGTCCGGTTTTTCCTCACGAATGGCTTGAATCAATTCGGCAGGTGTGACCTTAATTCCTAAATCACGTACTTCATAACCGTTGTTGCCTAAAATGATGTCAACAAGGTTCTTCCCGATATCATGGACATCGCCCTTAACTGTCGCGAGTAAAACCTTGCCTTTTACTGCCGATACATTTCCTTTTTCCATATGCGGCTCTAAATGGGAGACGGCCGCCTTCATGACTTCGGCACTTTGCAGAACTTCAGCGACAATTAACTGGTTGTCGTTAAACAGCCTGCCTACTTCCTTCATACCGTCCATTAGCGGGCCATTTATAATATCGAGTGGGGCAGGATAGGATTCAAGGGCTGCATCCAAATCCGGGAGCAGACCTTCTTTTGTTCCTTCGACAATATAATAGGAGAGACGCTCTTCAAGGCTCATATTAGGCACGGTCACTTTTGCTTCTTTCTTTTTGTCACGGTAAAAATTCGTGAAAGCGGCTAATGTAT
>CAYNUT010000161.1:561-6933 GCA_964400595.1 uncultured Neobacillus sp.
CGGTTGTTTTAAAAAGCAGATCCTCAGCAAGTGACACTTCTTCCTGCGAAATTGAGGCAAAACGCTCGAGTTTCTCCGTATTGACAATTGCATAATCAAGCCCTGCCATTGTACAGTGGTAAAGGAAGACAGAATTCAAAATTTCCCGGCCAACCGGAGGAAGACCGAAGGAGACATTGCTGATTCCAAGAATTGTTTGGACACCCGGGAGTGCTTCTTTAATGAGCCTAATCCCATCAACCGTTGCCTTCGCCGAACCAATATATTGTTCGTCTCCAGTTCCAACTGGAAAAACTAAGGGGTCAAAAATTAAATCCTGAGGCTTTAATTTATATTTATTAACTAATAGGCCGTAGGAGCGGCGGGCAATCTCCAGCTTTCGTTCTGCCGTCACCCCCATCCCTGCCTCGTCAATCGTGCCGACAACAACCGCGGCACCATAGCGGTGAATTAACGGCACAACTGTTTCAAATCGATCCTCGCCATCCTCAAGATTTATCGAGTTAATAATGGCCTTTCCCTGCGAGTATTTGAGGGCTCTTTCAATGACTTTATCATCTGTTGAATCGATAACAAGCGGAACTTTAACCTTCTTAACTGCTTCTTTTATTAAATTCTCCATGTCGACAAGTTCATCGCGGTCGGGGTCAGCAAGGCAAAGATCAATAACGTGCGCGCCGCCCCTGACCTGCGCCCGTGCAATTTCCGCCGCCTCCTCATACTTGCCTTCGGCGATTAACCTTTTGAACTTTCGGGAGCCGATCACATTTGTACGTTCTCCAACAAAAATCGGGCGCAGCGTCGGGTCGTCATAAATGAATGGCTCAATCCCGGAAACCATATGAACAGAGGATGGATGAATCTCCCTTGGCTGATAATTTTTCATGGCATCGGCAATGGCGCGGATATGCTCAGGTGTTGTGCCGCAGCAGCCGCCTACAATATTAAGCCAGCCGTGGGCGGCAAAATCAGCAAGCTTTTTCGCAAGCGTCTCAGGGGTTTCGTGATAGTGTCCCTCTTCATCTGGCAGACCGGCATTTGGATAACAGCTGACAGCCGTGGTGGCAAGCGATGCCAATGAGCGGACATGGTCCTGCATAAATTCCGGCCCGGTGGCACAGTTCAGACCGACGGCAACAGGATTCATATGTTCAACGGAAATAAAGAATGCTTCAATCGACTGGCCCGAAAGCGTCGTGCCCATAGGCTCAATCGTCCCAGAAATAAACAGCGGAAGGGTTGTGCCTGTTTTTTGAAAAGCATTTTGAATCCCGGCATAGCCTGCTTTGACATTCAGTAAATCCTGGCTCGTTTCAAGCAGCAGTAAATCGACGCCGCCATCAATTAGGCCAATTGCCTGTTCTTTGTAAGCAGCGGAAAGAGCATCAAAGGTGGTTCCGCCAGTGACACTTAACGTTTTTGTCGTCGGCCCCATCGAACCGGCGACATAGCGGGGCCAATCGTCAGTCGAAGCATCCTGAGCCTCTTTGACTGCAATCAACGCCGCTATTTTATTGATTTCATAGGCTTTAAAACCAAGCTCGTATTCATCAAGGACAATGCTTGTTGCTCCAAAAGTATTGGTTTCAATAATATCTGCACCGGCCTCTAAGTATTCCCGGTGAATCTTGGCAATCACTGAGGGAGCGGTTAAATTTAACTGTTCATTGCAGCCCTCATACTGCTCGCCGCCAAAATCAGCTGCAGTAAGCCCGGCTTTTTGCAGCATGGTTCCCATGGCGCCGTCCATGACGAGAATCCGTTTTTTCAGCTGTTCAGTAAATGGTACTTTCGACATAGCTGCTCCCCCTTAAATCACGCGCACGCTGATTGGCGTATTGGGCCAGCTCAGCTGTCAATTCATAGCGTAAAAATGGTGTAATTAAATAAATTCCGTTAAATAAATCCAAAGCGGCATCGATTAAGGACTTTGTAATAGCAATTCCTTCACGGGCAGCCTGCTGCGGGTTAGCATGAAGCTTCTCCATGCGCTCGCGGATTGAATCGGTAATTTTAATGCCCGGCACTTCATTGTGAAGGAATTCAGCATTCTTGCTGCTTGTCAGCGGCATCAAGCCAATATAAATAGGTGCATCTATATGTTTTGTATTTTCATAGACTTCCAGCAATTTTTCCTCGGAATAAACTGGCTGGGAAATAAAATAATCGGCCCCGTAGTGAATTTTTTTCTCGAGCCGCTTAACTGCTTTTTCAACCGAGCGGACATTCGGGTTAAAAGCTGCGGCAATGCTGAACGCTGTCTTCTGCCCCAAGTCCTTTCCGGAAAAAGAAAGGCCCTCATTCAGCTGCTTAATCATTTGAATCAATTCAAACGAGGAAACATCGTAAACAGATGATGCACCGGGAAAATCGCCGACTCTGGCAGGGTCTCCGGTGATGGCGAGAACATCATTCATGCCAAGCGTATGCAGGCCCATTAAATGGGATTGCAGACCAATAATATTTCGGTCACGGCACGATAGATGAATCAGCGGCCGCATACCAAGTTCTGATTTTAATAGATACCCCAGTGATTCATTGGAAATTCTCACGGTTGCAAGAGAATTATCGGCAAGTGTAATTGCATCAATTCCCGTCTTCTTTAAAGCCTTTGCCCCTGCAAAAAATTTAGTTGTATCAAGCTTTTTTGGCGGATCTAATTCGACAATGACAGACGGCCTCACTTTCACAATTTCCTGAAGCGGTGTGTACTCCCTTTTTGATACCGAAGAATGGATCTCAGCTATTCTCGGTTTTAATTTTACAACTTTTTCAGTGACAGGCACACTTTCCTTTAATTCTGAAGCAAATGCACGTATATGTGCCGGTGTTGTGCCGCAGCAGCCTCCAAGCAACCGAACCCCTTCCTGCCGAAAGCTTTGAGCCGATTTCCGGAAGTAATCAGCATCCCCCTCATAATGAAACTTTCCGTCCGTATAAGCAGGAAGGCTCGCGTTCGGATAGGCGGAAAGATAGGCATGTTTAGGGATTTCAATCTGTTCTAGAGCAAGAAGCATATGGTGCGGCCCCAGCCGGCAATTAAGACCGACGACATCTGCCCCAAGAGTTTCCAATCGGTTAAAAGCATCATTTATCGGTGTGCGGTCCTGAAGAATTCCGGGCTCCTGCAGAGATACTTGGGCAACAATCGGCAGGTTCGTTTCTTTTCTGGCAATCGCGAGGACGGTTTCCAGTTCATTCAAATCATAGAAGGTTTCCAGCAGAAGTCCGTCGACCCCCTCTAATAAAAGACAATATAGCTGCTCGCGAAAGCTCCGTTTAATTTCCTCAATTGTTACGGAATTAGGCTTAATCCCGCGGTTACCCCCCATTGTTCCAAGTACGAACGTATTATTCCGGCCCGCTAATTTGGCATTCCGGACAGCCGCGCTGTTTATTTCTTTTACCGAATCCTCTAAACCATAGCGCTGCAGCTTTAAGTAGTTGGCAGCATACGTATTCGTTTGAATCACATCCGCACCGGCATCAATATATGCCCGGTGGATGGATTGGATTTGTTCCGGCTGTGAAACGTTGAGCTCTTCAAAACAGCAATCCGTTCCATAAGAATAAAGCAGCGTCCCCATGGCTCCATCTGCAATCAAGATTTGATTTTTTAATTTTTCTAAAAAGCTCATCACCATTCTCCTTAATAAACCATATCATTTTGGAACTGCGGGGCTAAGGCCCGTGAAAAATCCTTGATTAAATCATCGGGATTCTCAAGTCCGACAGATAAACGGAGCAGGTTGTTTTTAATCCCTCGTTTTTCCCGCTCTGCCTGAGGCATGGCGGCATGGGACATTTTTGCCGGATATGACAAAATTGATTCCACTGCACCGAGACTTACTGCAAAAACCGGTATTTTTACCTTTGAGACAACCGTCCGGAGGGCTGCTTCATCTTTCAGTTCAAAGGATAAAACCGCACCAGCCCCTAGAGCTTGGTCTTTCTGGAGTTCGTACTCTGGGTGGTCCTCAAGGGCGGGATAGTAAACTTTTTCGACAAGGGGATGCCCCTGAAAAAATTCCGCCAGTTTTAATGCCGAACTCTGTGATTGTTCCAGCCGGACACTTAATGTTTTCAATCCTCTTAAAACGAGCCATGCATCCTGAACACCAAGAACAGCACCAAAGGAGTTTTGTAAAAAATAAAGTCTTTTAGCCAAATCTTCGTCCTTTACGACTGCAAGTCCTGCTACCACATCGCTATGACCTGATATAAACTTAGTTGCACTGTGGAGCACAACATCCGCGCCAAGCTCCAGCGGTTTTTGCAGTGCCGGAGTAAGGAAAGTATTATCAACAAGGGTTAAGGCATTATTTTTCTTTGCCAGCTGGCTGATGGCCCGAATGTCAGTTACCTTCAATAATGGATTGGAAGGTGTTTCCACATAAAAGGCTTTTGTATTGGATTTAATGGCCTGTTTTACTTTTTCCAGGTCGGTCATATCGACAAAGGTGTGCTCGATTCCATAACGGGTAAGGATCTGCGTAACCATGCGGTAGGTTCCGCCATAAACATCCTCCGTGATGATGATATGATCGCCTGAAGATAATAGAAGAAACGCGGTTGATATCGCCGCCATGCCTGAGGAAAAAGCAAATCCCTTCGTGCCCCCTTCAAGTTCTGCAATCACATCTTCAAGTGCTTCCCTTGTCGGATTTAGACTGCGGGCATAATCGTATTTGCCGAATTGATTGACATCAAATTGGTGAAAGGTGGATGCATGCTGGATGGGCACGCTGACTGCCCCTGTTGCAGCATCTACTTTATGCTGATTATGGAGAAGCCTCGTTTCAAAACAATACTCCTTGCTTTCCATCAGGCGGTCACCCCTTCACTGATATTGGCAAATGCCTTCTCAAGGTCCTGAATTAAATCGCTTGCATCCTCAATTCCTACGGAAAAACGCAATAGGCGGTTGCAAACGCCTGATTGAATTCTAATGTCTTCGGGAATATCCGCATGGGTCTGTGTAGCCGGATACGTAATAAAGCTTTCAGTGCCGCCGAGACTTTCAGCGAAGGTAATAAGCTTTAGGTTTTTCAGGAACGGATTCACCCAAGTTTCATCCTTGATGCGGAAGGAAACCATGCCGCCCCTCCCAGGGTATAATACATCTGTTATTGCTTCATGCTCACTAAGATATGCGACAATCGCCTGTGCATTTTTCTCATGCCGCTCCATTCTTAGCGATAGAGTTTTCATGCCGCGCATTAACAGCCAGGAATCGAATGGACTGAGGACGCCGCCTGCTCCGTTATGATAAAGGGCTAATGCTTCACATAATTCTTTGCCTTTTGCGACAATAAGCCCGGCAAGGACATCGTTATGGCCGCCTAAATATTTTGTGGCACTATGAATAACGATATCGGCACCAAGTGCAATCGGCTGCTGCAGGAGCGGAGTATAAAAGGTATTGTCAACAATCAGCAATATACCGTGCTTTTTAGCAATCGCTGCTACAGCGGGAATATCCGATTGCTGCATTAGGGGATTGGTAGGAGTCTCAAGAAAGATGGCCTTTGTTTTGGGGGAAATCCACCTCTCAATCTCTTCCGGACAACACGTATTCACATACTGACACTCTAAGCCCCATTTTTTATAACCCTTTTCTAATAAACGGTAGGTTCCGCCGTATAGATCCTCACTCACGAGCCATTCATCGCCTGATTGGAATAAAGAAAGGATAGTGTAAATGGCCGCCATTCCTGAGCTGCAGGCAAACCCTTGATCACCGCACTCCAAATCGGAGATGGCTTTTTCAAGGAGCTGGCGCGTCGGATTCCCTGTCCGGGAATAATCAAATCCTGTTGACTGCCCAATTCCATCGTGCCGGTATGCAGTTGAGAAATAGACAGGCGGATTTACGGTTCCGGTCGCTGTTTCGCTGCGGTTTCCAATTTGTGCTAGTTTCGTATCAATTTTGTACATAACGAACATCTCCTTGTATAGTAAATTATGATGATAAAAGCGTTCCTCAAGATGTAACTTCAGTGCTGTAAGGTGTTAAAGGATTTTGGTAAATAAAAAAGCCTTCATTCTTAAATAAGAAGAAGACTTTTGCTTAAATGAATCAATTGTCATTCTTCTTATCTCGCAAATTAGCAATAATTTGCTGGACTTAGCACCTTTTCAATGGATATGCCATTGAAGGTTGCTGAGGTGTCGCAGGGCCATTCCCTCAACCTCTCTTGATAAGAAAATTAATATTTAGACTTTTTATAAAATTTACTACACGGAGGGCGTTATGTCAATTTATTTTTGGCTGTGTTAAATTTACCTGTTGATTTTCGCTCCAGGGCGCTTCGCTTTCCGCGGTCGGTACGGGGAGCCTCCTCGGCGCTTTAGCGCCTGCGGGGTCTCCCC
>CAYNUT010000162.1:0-6914 GCA_964400595.1 uncultured Neobacillus sp.
CATTTCTTCGTTTATAACCGAAACAGCTGATTCTTCATGAGTACCGGCTAATGTTTTTAACCTTAACGCCACTTCATCTCTTTCAGTTGTATAACCTGCGACTAATATTACGGAAATGAGAACCATTATAACAAAGGCCAAGACGGAAATAAATAGTAACACAATAAGTCACCCCCCGTTTAGCAATCAAGTGATTAAATATATTGTTTATCCCAAAAAATGTCATTGGAAACCGTGATGCCGCTGTTAATAAGTTTGTCCATAAATTTTGGCCTTATGCCAGTAGGCTTAAATCTGCCAATTACTCTACCATTTTCATCTTTGCCTTTTTGCTCAAATACAAATATATCTTGCAACGTAATTACATCGCCTTCCATTCCTTGTATTTCAGTTAATGCTGTTATTTTACGAGTACCATCAGGGAATCTGGCTTCGTGAACAATTAGATTCATGGCTGCCGCAATTTGTTCACGAATTGCTCTATCAGGTAAATTCATGCCGGCCATCAGAACCATTGTTTCTAAACGGCTTAACATATCTCTAGGTGAATTAGCATGCCCGGTGGTAAGCGAACCATCATGACCAGTGTTCATTGCCTGAAGCATATCAAGAGCTTCGCCGCCTCTGACTTCGCCGACAATAATACGATCAGGACGCATACGCAAAGAGTTTTTAACCAGATCACGCATAGTAATCTGTCCTTTTCCTTCAATGTTTGCAGGTCGAGATTCTAAAGTAACTACATGTTCTTGGCGCAATTGTAATTCCGCGGCATCTTCAATAGTTACTATACGTTCATTACTAGGGATAAAAGCAGATAAGATATTAAGGGTTGTGGTCTTACCTGAGCCAGTACCGCCTGATACTATTATATTAAGTTTTCCTTCTACACAAGCTTTTAAAAAATCCGCAATTTCTTGTGTCCAGGTTCCAAATCTTACTAAATCATCTACTTGGTATGGCTCTTTAGCAAACTTTCTGATTGTTATTGCAGGACCCTTCAAAGCTAACGGCGGTATAATCGCATTAACACGCGAACCATCAGGCAAGCGTGCGTCAACCATTGGTGAACTTTCATCAATACGTCTGCCAATTGGGGCAATAATTTTTTCTATAATATGCATTACATGTGCATCATCTCGAAAGGTTACATCCGTCAATTCCAATTTTCCTTTGCGTTCGATATACACCTGACTCGCGTTATTAACCATTATTTCGGTAATGGACTCGTCTTTTAAGAGGGGTTCGATAGGTCCAAAGCCCAAGACTTCCGCAAGCACCTCGGGTATTATCCTTTTGCGTTCAATCTGCGGCACGAGAGTAATTTCCTCGTCCATAACAGTGTTGGAAATTCGTGTTACAACTTCTTGAAGCGCCTTTATATCAGCTTTTTTCTCTATAAGCGCCCGGCTATCTTCCAAGCTCATTTCAGCAACAATTCGTTTATGTATTTTGGTTTTTAGATATTGGTAAGGATCAGTTTTTACTACTGAATTCAGTATAGGTTTATCATGCTCGCCAATATCGGGGTGACTCTCAACTTGCTTTTGTTCTTCCAGTCTTCTTAGCAGCGACATACTAACTACCCCCCTCAGTACTACAGAAATTTATTATGGTTTTACTAATTTTGTACCGTACAAACCATAGAGGTTTGGACCATCCGAAAGTACTTCACCAGGTCCGGAAACCATTTTAACAAAATTGCCCGTAACCGTCTTACCATTTGAAGATTCTATATCAAACGCACCAAAACCTTTAATTGTTACTAGTTGCACACCACCGCCAAGATCTGTCCATGTTTCTTCTATAATTGGTATTATAACAATATTACCACCATCTATTTTTAATCTATCAGTGATCCCCTGTTTGATTGGTCCAACCATGTTACCGGGTTCAGTTTTTATTTTGTCACCAATTTTTAAAACTTGTGCACAGCCATAGACAATATTTTCCTCTACAACGCTAGCACCAGAATCGCCGCCGCTCCTGCTTTGCAAGCGTAAAGTATGGAAGTTACCTTTAAACTCGTCTTTTTCGTCAACTTTCAAGGTAAATTTATTGCCCTCCGCAGTCCCGCCAGGTAAAAATGCAGGATCCCAGGTAATACCAAAGGGACAAGCATTGCTTGTTCCGCTTACAGTTGCAACTTTTGCGGCTGATATTGTTGTAATATTGGCATTGTTTATCTCTAAGACTTTTGCAAAATACATGTCAACGTTGCGGCTTGCTGTTACAAAGACTTTCATTTGATCGGTATCAACCCAAGCATGAGCAAGGTCACCAGCTCTGCCATTCTGCAGTGCATAGCTTTCTGCTACTGATTCAACCTGTGATTGATTAAAAAAGTATTCTTGCGCACCTGCCAAGGCCCCGGCATCCGTCATATTTTCTAATTGATTATGATTGACATACATTACTCCAACATCTGTTACCAAAGCTACAAATGCGATTAAAAAACTGAGCATAGTAGCCATTATAACCGTTACAGCCCCATCCCTTTTTTTTAATGAAATTACAATCCATTTCATCTCTTTCACCTACTCCACGCGCATTATCGTCTGACAGTTTATTGGATAAGGATTCGTTAACATGGTATTAATCAAAGGGGTTATAATATCAACATTATAAATGACGGTTACTGTTACAGACTCGCCACGTACTCTTGTTTCAGGTATTGTAATAACTGTTAGATTAGATTGATTAAGACTAGGCGATGCATTACGTACGGCTGCCTCCACCGTACTATTATCTTCTCTTAAGGCTGCAATACGTGCACCTTCGCGAGAAGCTTCTGTTGCGGCGAGATATCCATTTATAACTCTGCCAAAATCAGTCATACCGAATATAAGTGCAACTAATACCGGTAAAACCAAGGCAAGTTCAACTAAAGTCTGACCACTATTACTTTTCAATATAGTTTTATTTTTAAACATATTAACACCTCATCAAAAAACAATGTGATAGTTACAAATTATATCAACTGAAATTATAGTATTTTCATTTGTCCTACCCCATTACATGTTAATTGTATAAATTTCTATTCTAATGATATTTTAAAAATAGGAGCATCCGTGCAAGGTCCGGAAGCTCCTATTCAAGGCTTTGCCATTATAAACATGTAATAATTTCCTTGCCAAAATAATAAATTAACCAAAGGCAGCAATTATGTCATTGAATACGCCTTCAATCCCACCTCTTAAAAGACCTAGCGCAACAACCAAAAGGACGGACACCAACGCAATAATCAATGCATATTCTACCAAACCTTGACCTTTTTCACTTTTTAGCTTCAATAGCAATTTTTGAAGTACTAACATTTAAATCCCCTCCTTAAGTTATTTTTCAATATTGCAAGCATTTATTTAACGCCCTTAATCATTTTATAACATGTAACATTATGAATGTCAAGAATATTCTGAATAAATCATTTTCTTAAATTCCATTTAAAAAATTCACAATATCAGAGTAGTAATTTGAAAGCTCACCTTTGAAAAGAACCAGCGTTGCCATTAAGGCTATAGCAACAAAAAGTATATTCAGACCATACTCTGTTATACCTTGTCCCCTATTATCCTTTATAAAACATATTATTTGATTGTATAGAATTATCAGCTTTTTTGATGTCATATCCCCCCACTCCTTTTTATTAAATTTTAGAATAATTAGTCATAAATAATCGTTGAAATTAACATCCATTGGTTAAAGCGTGAGTAACTTAAATTTTGATATTTACTATGTTACGTATTAATATTATACCTACGAATTCACTCAAAAGTGCTCCGCCGACCATAATATAACCGATGGTCTGATTAAATAAAGGGTCCATATAACCTGGATTAATGAAGCTTATTAAAAAAGCAAGTACAAACGGAAGCATACTTATTATTATTCCTGACATACGTCCTTGAGCCGTAAGCGTTTTAATATGACCAGCAATTTTGACTCTATCACGTATTGTATTAGCAATATTATCAAGAATTTCTGTAAGGTTGCCACCAATCTGTCGTTGAATTAGTACAGCCGTAACTACCAAGTCCAAATCAACACTGTTAATTCTTTCAGCCATATGATTCATTGCTTCATCTGTCGTCACGCCTAGATTGATCTCCCGAAGAACTCTATAGAATTCTTCGGAAATAGGTGGGTGCATCTCGCGTCCAACCATTTCAATAGCTTGCATAAAACTATAGCCTGATCGGAGAGAACTTGAAATCAAAACTAGGGCATCTGCAATTTGCTCATTAAATTTTTTCCGGCGCAAATAAATTTTTCTTTTAACGATTAATATCGGCACGATATAGCCAACGACAAGTCCAAGAACGCCCATATAAACCTTGCCGCCGCTTATCAAAAAGAGAAAGAACATACAGAATGACATAACTGCTAAACAGATTGCCGCAAATTCAGAAGCTCGCAAATTCATACCAGCCTGAACTAATTTGCTTTCCATTTTCTTTGACCAACCATTTGTATCAAAAGATGATCCTAAACTCTGAATTTTTTTACGCAAGCTGCTTTGTCCTGGTGGTGTTACAAGCCGTTCGGCAATATCAGTGCTATTTCCCTGGTGTTCAGTATGCTCTAGAAATTTTTCAATGCGTTCACTAGGTGACATCGTTTCAGCTGTAAAGTAATTGTATATATAGAAACAAACCAACAGGACTACAATAAAACCCAAAACACTAATAAATAGCGGCATTATTACCACCTCCATTTTGTGCATAAAAATCATTCATTTTCTGCCTTAGCAAAAAACATTCTAAAAGAGCCAAATAATCCTTTATTGGGGTTTTTATTTTTATGACTCTGGAATTGCAGCTTTTCGCCCTGAATTTCTTTTGCCAAAGAAAATACATCGTGCGAAAGTTGCGAATTTGGATGACTAAGAACAAAGGGCACACCTCTATTTATAGATGACAAAACAAGTTCACTATCCGTTGGCAAAGTCGCAAAAAACTCTCGGTTAATACTTTTTTCCATCTCAGACAAATCCAACCCTGCTTTTGCATTAGCTCTGTTAAGGATTAGGGCTATCTTGTCATGTGGATAACCCAAAGTACTCAAAGTTTCCAAACTCAGGCGAATATTTTTAGTTGTTGTAATATCAGGAGATGATATTAACAAAAGTAGATCAGAAACATCAAAAATTGTTAGATTCACGTCATTAAAAATTGAAGCAGTATCAATAACAATAAAGTCGAAATGTTTTTTCAGCAGTTTTATTATCTCTGCGACATGATTTGATATAACATGTTCAGCTTTTTCAGGTTGGAACGGCGCAGGCAGAATTCGTGTATTTTCATTGAAAGAAAGCATGTATCTGGTCAGAACACTTTCATCTAGATGTTCAATATCTGTGACCATATCAGCAATACTTGCTTTAGGCGTAACATTAAGAAGCATTGCTACATCACCAAATTGAAGACTGGCATCTACAATAGCAATCTTTAAATCTTTGTTTGTAGCTAGAGCTAATGCTAGGTTGGCAACCAAAACGGTTTTCCCAACCCCGCCTCTGGGGCTAAAAACTGTAATTACCTTTCCTTCTTTTGTTGCTTTCTCGCTGATACGACGTTTTCGTATGATGGAGTCAACTTGTTTGATCGCATGTAAAAGCTCATCATATGGGAAAGGTTTGACAATATAATCTTTAGCACCTGCAAGCATTGCTCTTCTTAAATTTTCAGGACCGTCCTGTAACCCCATAAGTATTACACCTGCGTATGGCATTTCATTTGTTAAAAGCTCCGCAGCTGCAAAACCATTCAAATCCGGCAAATTGCAATCAACTAGAATAACATCAGGCTGCAATGCTTTTGCTTTTTCTAATGTTTCTTTTGCTGTCATTGCTTGCGCCACAACATCTATCTCAGGCGTTTGTTCAAATAATTGCTTGAACCGTACCTGCATCGTGGGGTCATCTGTTATCAGTACCTTTATTTTGTTTGTCATGATCAGCATCTCCCCATGGGTCTTTCTTTATCTCTTTCTTCATATCTGCTGTTGAATTGGGAACATATACGTTTGGGTCTACAATCGTCGGAGTAATAAATATCAATAGCTCTGTTTCATTTCTATTAAATGAGGTGCTTTTAAAGAGGTTACCTAATATTGGTATATCACCCAAGAGCGGTATCTTTTGTACATCTTTTGACATTTCACTGGAAATCAAACCACCGATAGCCATTGTTTGTCCTGAAGTCAACACGATTGTTGAATCAGCCTTGCGCATTGTCAGCGGTGGAATTGATATGCCAGAAGTACTAATATAGATTTTATGGGTACTATTCCAGTCTATCGCGCTTACCTCTGCTTTGACTTTTGTGTAAATTGAATCCTCAGCGTTGACGCTTGGCTCAATTTCCAACTTAATACCGTAGTCTTTCCATTCAACAGTTATCTGTCCGTTATCATTACTAACAGGGACAGGCATTTGTCCTCCAACCAAAATATTAGCTTTAGTGCCGCTAAGTGTAATCATGTTTGGCTGCGATAGCATTTTGGCGTAATTTTCTTGAATCAAAATGTTGAGCTGTGCTTGGATGTCAGCATAAGAACCTAAGTTTGTCCACTGTTTACCAACCTCTGAGTTGGTAATACCTTGACCAAAAGCAAAGGATCCTGGACTCGTTACGTCGTTACCCCATTTTACACCCAAATTTTTCATTTTTCCTCGATCAATTTCAACAATCTTTGCCTCTATTTTAACTTGCTTACCTATAAAATACTCCGGGCCGCTAACACTTACAGAATAAACATTAGGAACGCGATCAGTCCATACCTGCAGCGATGTTACGCCAGGAGCTTTACCAACTAGCAGAACTTCTGAATCAGATACTACAAGAACATCAGCAATTGTAGGATTGGCAATTGCAACACGTTTTACACCTTCTATGTTAAGTATTTGCGACTGA
>CAYNUT010000163.1:0-6878 GCA_964400595.1 uncultured Neobacillus sp.
ATACGTGTAATTTTTTGAACATTTGACGGCCAAGAGAATTCTTTGGAAGCATGCCTTTAACAGCAAGCTCGATCATTTTCTCAGCATAGTTCGTACGCATTTCAAGAGCTGTTCTTGTTTTTAAACCACCTGGGTGCATTGTATGACGGTAGTAAATCTTGTCAGTTAATTTCTTACCAGTTAGTTCTACTTTTGATGCGTTAAGAATGATTACATTATCACCAGTGTCAACATGTGGTGTAAAAGTTGGTTTGTTCTTACCACGTAAGATTGATGCAACTTCAGAAGCAAGACGACCAAGAGTTTTGCCCTCAGCATCAATTACGTACCATTTACGCTCGATATTGTTGGCATTTGCCATAAACGTTGTACGCATGAGTTTCCCTCCTAATTAAATCCATTAAAGATTATTATTTTCGCACCTTCATAAAGCATTCGGAAATCGATTCTGTTCCGGGAATCAATGTCGAAGCTATCTGTGCGCTTAATTTTTCAAATCAAATATTTTCAATCACGATGAAGACTTTCCGGGGCTTTATCGTGGGATTAAAAACACACACATATAATATAATAAATACTCGGGATGCAATTGTCAAGAAAATGTTACACCAGGTCGGGTTGTTTTAAAAATAATTTTGCTAGTGTCTCAGCAAATAATGAATATTGGCGACGGTAACCTCTGCTGATACAAATTTTCGGCAGCCAACAAACTCGTTTAACGAAATTTATTTATAAAAAACTTCCCAAAGGTACAATCCTTGTGCCGGGGCTGTTTTCCCGGAGAAGCGGCGGTCTTTTTTTTCCAAGATGGCTGGCATTTCTTCAGGGACACGGTCGCCGGAGCCAACCTCCAGCAAAGTGCCAACAAGAATTCGCACCATATTATACAAAAAACCATCACCGACAAAACGAATAGTCAACAACTCTCTATCCAAAACAAAATCGATTGTCTCAATCGTGCGAATCTTGTCCTCAACCTCTGTCTTCGCCGAGCAAAAACTCGTAAAGTCCAATGGCTCACCGACAAAATACCGTGCAGCAGCGCGCATGACTTCAATATTTAGCCCATAGGGATACCGATAGGCAAAATGCCGCATGAATGGGTCCCGTCCCGGCGACAGCCGAAGAATATACCGGTACTCCTTGCCCACAGCATCAAAACGGGCATGGAAAGACTCGTGCACCCCCTTAACGGAAAGTACTGAAATATCATCCGGCAGCTGCGAGTTTAGGGCAACACCCCACTTTTCCTCCGGGATCGGAAGCGGTGAGTCAAAGTGGATCACTTGTCCCTTCGCGTGCACCCCGGCATCTGTTCTCCCAGAGCCTGATACCTTCACATGTACACCCTTATGCATTTTTGACAAAGCAGTCTCTAGTTCCATTTGGACCGTCCGCTTATTCGGCTGGACCTGATAGCCGGAAAATCCTGAGCCATCGTACGCGATAATGCCTTTATATCTCACCATAGCATTGCTCCATTATGAACGAAATAAAAATAACAAAACAGTCAGCACAGCTAAAACGCCTAACTGAAGGGAGTCGGCCAGTTTCCAGCTTAACTTGCGGTATTTAGTCCTGCCTTCACCGCCGCGGTAGCCTCTCGCTTCCATCGCGACAGCCAGCTCTTCGGCCCGCTTAAAGGAACTGACAAACAAAGGAATCAGCAGCGGAATTACCGCCTTGATCCGGTCGGCAATCGGGCCGCTCGAAAATTCCACTCCGCGCGCGATTTGCGCCTTCATGATTTTATCCGTTTCCTGCATCATCGTTGGGATAAACCGTAAGGAAATCGACATCATTAATGCCATTTCATGGACTGGAAAACGTATCTTTTTTAACGGATTCAAAAGAATTTCCAGCCCATCGGTAATTTCAATCGGCGTAGTTGTCAACGTCAATAAAGATGTCATTAACACTAAGAAGAAGAACCGTAATGAAATAAAAATCCCCTGCCGCAAGCCTTCTTCATATATTTTTAATGGTCCTATTTGATATAGCAGGCTGCCTTCCCTTGTAAAAATAAGCTGTATGACAAACGTGAAGAGGACGAGCCAGATAATCGGCTTCAGACCTCCAAATAAGAAGCGCACAGGAATGCGGGACATTCCCAACATATAAAAAGTATAAATACCAATAAGTGCGTATGTTACCACATTGTTTGCAAGAAAAATAATGCAAACAAAAAAGAATATTATCATCAGTTTTGAACGAGGGTCCATTCTGTGGACGGGAGATTCTGCCGGGACATAGCGTCCAAAAATCATTTTCTCCATCATGAGCGGACACCCCCGCCCAGCAAGTCTGTAACCTTTTTTGATAACTCATCTATTGATAGATAAATTCTATCTAGTTTTTCGCCCATTTTTTCCTCGAGCTTCAACTGGAAGCGGACGACATCCGGCACATCAAGACCCATTTGCACCAATTCCGCCGGCGTAGAGAAAATCTCCCCTGGTGTCCCTTTCTTCACTACTTTGCCTTGCTGCATGATGACAATTTGGTCGGCGTACCTTGCCGCATCCTCCATACTGTGCGTGACGAGGATAGTCGAAAGGTTTCTTTCCATATGAAGCGCATAAAACATATCCATTATCTCTTTACGGCCCCGCGGATCCAATCCCGCTGTCGGTTCGTCCAGGACGATGACTTCCGGTTCCATGGCCAAGACTCCAGCAATCGCCACCCGGCGCATCTGGCCGCCTGAAAGGTCAAAGGGTGATTTTGCTAAAATTTCTTCACCAAGGCCAACCTGCCTTAGGGCAAGCCGCGCTCTTTCTTTTGCTTCTTGCTCGGAAACACCAAAATTCATTGGCCCAAATATAATGTCTTTTTCAACGGTTTCCTCAAATAATTGGTGCTCAGGAAATTGAAAAACAATTCCTACCTTCTGCCGGACATGCTTTAGGTTTTTGTTTTTCTGATGGGCCTTAATTTCATTGCTGCCAATCTTGACCATTCCTTCAGTTGGCTGGAGGAGGGCATTTAAATGCTGGAGAACGGTCGATTTTCCCGAGCCGGTGTGACCAATGATGGCCAAATAGGTTCCTGAAGGAATATCGAAGGAAACATCCTGAATGGCCATTCTTTCAAACGGCGTGTTTGCTTGATAGCGGTATTCTACACTTTTAAGCGAGATGTCCATAGCTCTGTCACCAACTCTTCTTCCGATAAATAGTGCTTGGATAGAACCATTCCTTTTTCCCGAAATGCTTTTGACATTTTTACCGAGAACGGAATGTCTAACCCTAATTGAATCAACTGTTCATCCATGGAGAAAATCTCTTCCGGCGTTCCTTCACGATAGACCTGGCCATTGTTCATCACGATAATCCGGTCCGCTTTTGCCGCTTCCTCTAAATCATGGGTGATCGAGATAACGGTTAATAGTTTTTCATCCTTTAATGTTCGCACCGTTTCGAGAACCTCTTCTCTTCCTCTTGGGTCAAGCATCGAGGTTGCTTCATCGAGGATGATGATGGCAGGTCTTAATGCAAGCACCCCAGCGATTGCCACTCTTTGCTTTTGACCGCCTGAAAGATGATGGGGCTCTTGATATAGAAATTGATCCATTTTCACTTTTTTTAGGGAATCCTCGACTCTTAGGACCATATCTTCCCGCGGTATGCCGTTATTTTCTAAACCAAAAGCCACATCATCCTGGACCGTTGTTCCAACGAACTGGTTATCAGGATTTTGAAAAACCATTCCAATTTTTTTGCGAATATCCCAGATGGATTCTTCATTTAACTTAAGATTACCAACAGTGATTTCCCCTTCAAACGGAAATTGCAGACCGTTTAGGAGTTTGGCCATCGTGGACTTCCCGGAGCCGTTATGACCGACAATCGCGAGCCATTCGCCTTCATAAATATCAAAGGAGACATTTTTCAACGCATAGCGCTCCTGGGCATCATATTGAAAAGATACGTTCTTCAGAGATACAATCGACTTCTTCACAGTACTCGTCCCCCTCTGCTAGACTATTCTCAACTCAACATTCACTAACTTCTGTCGCTAAAGTTCCTTCTATTAGACAAAATCTCATTCTTTCTGCAAAAATTGTCCCATAGACGAGTTCTATTAGACATTATTCCATTTTTTCTATAAAAACTGTCCCATAGTAGCCTTCTATTAGACAAAATCTCATTCTTTCTACAAAAATTGTTCCATAGACGAGTTCTATTAGACGTAATTTATCGCTTTTTGATGAAAATGTCCTTTACAAAGCTCCTATGGGACAAGATTACTATCAAGGCGAAAAAACTGTCCTTAACATACAAAAAAAGCCTGCACCTCGTCCCGGGCAGCAACGCGAATTAGCTGCAAAATAGGGATTTCTATAAAAGAAATGGGAGGAGGTGCATGAGCTAGACGAGACGCAATAAAGAATCGGGTTTTCCCGCAGGAAAAGCTTTTTAAAAGATTCACTCCCTTAATTAGGAGTCACGCTCATCGTAACACTCGTTTGGCTTGTGTCGAACAACATATAAAATTCCTTTACAGAAAAAGGGCATCGAACAAGTTTGTTTGTAAACTGTCCAGCGCCCTTGTTGTCTGTTAAAAGGTATTAAACTAACTCGATAATGACCATTGGTGCACCGTCACCGCGGCGTGGTCCAAGTTTCATGATGCGAGTATATCCACCTTGACGCTCTTGGTAGCGAGGTGCGATATCAGCAAATAACTTTTGAACGGCATCTTGACCGTTTTCAGCATTAGCAACTTCATTGCGAACGAATGCAGCTGCTTGACGGCGGGCATGTATATCACCGCGCTTGCCTAAAGTGATCATTTTTTCAACAGTTGAACGAAGTTCTTTCGCGCGAGTTTCTGTTGTTTCGATGCGCTCGTTGATGATTAAATCTGTTGTTAAATCGCGAAGCATAGCTTTACGCTGTGCACTTGTGCGTCCTAACTTTCTGTATGCCATGAAGGGTTCCCTCCTTTGTTGAAGTTGTTAATGGATTAGTCGTCTTTGCGTAAGCCTAATCCAAGTTCTTCTAGTTTCGCTTTCACTTCTTCAAGTGATTTGCGTCCTAAATTCCGTACCTTCATCATGTCTTCTTCAGTCTTATTAGCTAATTCCTGAACAGTGTTAATTCCAGCACGTTTTAAACAGTTATAAGAACGAACCGATAGATCAAGTTCTTCAATTGTCATTTCCAGAACTTTTTCTTTTTGGTCTTCTTCTTTTTCGATCATGATCTCAGCATTTTGAGCTTCGTCAGTTAATCCGACAAAAATATTCAAATGCTCAGTTAAAATCTTCGAACCAAGTGCAATCGCTTCTTTTGGCCCAGTGCTTCCATCTGTCCAAACATCAAGCGTTAGCTTATCATAATTTGTCATTTGACCTACGCGGGTATTCTCTACCTGATATGACACGCGGGAAACTGGCGTAAAGATCGAGTCAATTGGAATCACACCAATTGGCTGGTCCTCTCTCTTGTTTTGGTCAGCCGGCGTATAACCGCGGCCTCGTCTTGCCGTTAAACGCATGCGAAGATGGCCATTTGCAGCTAATGTTGCAATATGAAGGTCTGGATTTAGAATCTCTACATCGCTGTCATGGGTAATATTGCTTGCCTTGACAGGCCCTTCACCCTGCACATCAATTTCAAGCGATTTCTCTTCGTCAGAATAGATTTTTAAAGCTAATTTTTTAATGTTTAAAATGATGGATGTTACATCCTCTACGACGCCTTCAATTGTTGAGAACTCATGAAGTACCCCATCGACTTGAATCGATGTAACTGCGGCACCTGGGAGTGAAGATAATAGGATACGACGTAAGGAGTTACCCAAAGTGGTACCATATCCACGCTCAAGTGGTTCGACGACGAACTTGCCGTACTTGGCATCATCGTTGATCTCAACCGTTTCGATTTTTGGTTTTTCTATTTCGATCATCACATAGCCCTCCTTCAAAACGTCGAAACTCGATTAGATTAAGCTAACCGAATTCCCCCATGTATACTTTCCCGTATTGTGCACAACAACTGGAATAAGTCTTCTGTATAAATGTTAAATAAAGTCCGTATCATATCCCATTATAGACACATGATACAAGTTCTATACAGAAAAATTAAACACGACGGCGTTTTGGCGGACGGCATCCGTTATGTGGAACAGGAGTAACATCTTTAATTGCAGTTACTTCTAAACCTGCAGCTTGAAGAGCACGGATGGCAGCTTCACGTCCTGCCCCTGGTCCTTTAACTGTAACTTCTAAAGTTTTCATCCCGTGTTCAATTGAGGTCTTTGCTGCAGTTTCAGCTGCCATTTGTGCCGCGAATGGAGTAGATTTACGAGAACCTCTAAATCCAAGCGCACCTGCACTTGACCATGAAATTGCGTTACCATGAACATCAGTGATGGTTACAATCGTATTGTTAAATGTTGAACGGATATGTGCAACACCGGATTCAATATTCTTTTTAACACGACGCTTACGTGTATTTGTTTTACGTGCCATTTAATTTAACCTCCTTTGCCGATTACTTCTTCTTGTTCGCAACAGTCTTACGAGGACCTTTGCGTGTACGAGCGTTGTTTTTCGTATTTTGTCCACGAACCGGTAAACCACGACGATGACGTAATCCGCGGTAGCAGCCAATTTCCATTAAACGCTTAATGTTAAGAGAAATTTCACGGCGAAGATCACCTTCAACTTTTAACCTGTCGATGATGTCACGGATTTTGTTTAATTCGTCTTCTGTTAAATCACGCACACGAGTATCTTCAGAAACACCAGCTTCTGCTAAGATTTTTTGTGCGGTATTTTTACCAATACCATAAATGTAAGTTAAAGAGATAACTACACGCTTTTCACGTGGAATATCTACACCAGCAATACGTGCCATAGTAACGCAGCA
>CAYNUT010000164.1:0-6843 GCA_964400595.1 uncultured Neobacillus sp.
ATTTCTGTTTGTAATTGAATCATCTTTATTCCACTCCTGTATAAAAAATCAGATACTATTCTTAACCAAAAATAGAATAAAACACCTAACTTTCAATGAGGAATTGGAAAATGTTATTTTCACTCTTTTTATATGTTTCGAATAACTTCAGGGATGTAACAAATCCTAATGAACTAAGGAGGTGCTTATATTGTCAAACCAGCAACGTACTAATGAAGTAAAACAAAGAGGGCAATCTGATAATCAGCAGGCTTCAGGATCGAAATACCATGAGGACCATGCAGGAAAGGTTACCGGTTACGGACAACCTGATCCAAACGCTGAAAGGCTTACAAATATAGCAGATAAGTCTTAAATATTAACTATTTCATTACCTTATCGGTGTTTTTTTCGTTATAAAAAAATGGATATTTAAAGGATGGGGAAAGGAATGGAAGTAAATCCTGAGAATAAATCCCATAATCCAGGAGATGTTGTCTACGTCTTTTATCGTAATCCACATACACAGGATATTGCAAATGTTCAGGAAGCGGCAGTTGTGAATAATCCGGAGCATCCTGGTGAATTGGCTATATTTCTGTATGAAACCTATTATCCTTTAACAAATGAAATGGCTGTTTATGAAAGTGAGTCTGAGGCGTTGCAGGCCTATGAACAGTATTTTGGATATGAATAGAATGGGGATTATCACATGAATAAACCATTTACACCGCAGCTCGTTTACTTTGAACCAGCTGCATTGGAATATCCACTTGGGCAGGAACTGAAGGAAAAATTTGAAAAAATGAATGTAGAAATTCGCTATACTACTTCACATAATCAAGTCAGAAATCTTCCAGGCGATACTGATTTCCAAAGATATCGGATTGCCAAGTCAACACTAGTTGTCGGAATAAGAAAGACGTTAAAGTTTGATACGTCAAAGCCTTCTGCGGAATATGCCATACCGTTTGCGACGGGATGTATGGGTCATTGCCATTATTGTTATTTGCAAACGACGATGGGTTCAAAGCCTTATATTCGTACATACGTAAATGTGGAGGATATTCTAGATGCTGCTGATCGGTATATGGAAGAGCGAGCACCCGAAATCACACGATTTGAAGCATCTTGTACGTCTGATATTGTAGGACTCGATCATCTGACCAATACGTTAAAGCGGGCGATTGAGCACTTTGGGAAATCAGATTTAGGTAAATTGCGTTTTGTCACAAAATTTCATTATGTTGATCATTTACTGGATGCTAAACATAATGGAAAAACAAGGTTTCGTTTTAGCGTCAACGCCGATTATGTGATAAAAAATTTTGAGCCGGGCACGTCTCCATTAGCGAAGCGGATTGAGGCAGCGGGAAAAGTGGCAAGAGCAGGCTACCCATTAGGGTTCATCGTGGCACCCATTTACCTTCACGAAGGATGGGAGGATGGATACTATCATTTGTTTGAACAGCTAGATGCAGAGTTACCTATGGATGCAAGGGACGATATCACATTTGAATTTATTCAGCACCGGTTTACAAAGCCTGCTAAGCGAGTAATTGAAAAAAATTACCCGATGACGAAATTAGAACTGGATGAGGCAGCAAGAAGATATAAATGGGGAAAATACGGCATAGGCAAATATATTTATCAAAAAGAGGAAGAAGAGGATATAAAAAATCACTTGTATTCCTACATGGAAAAGTTTTTCCCAAATGCTAAATTGGAGTATTTTACTTAACGAATCGAAATGAAAAATTTTATGAATTGGATATCCACTATTCAAGCCTGTATATAGAAGGTGGTATGGTGAAAGTTTTCTTAGTTCTAGGAAGTATTCTACTTCCTTTAATTATGTTCTTTTTACAAAAACTCCAGCTGAAAATTCCGTTTTATTTTTAATTTAGGTGCTGTTTTAAGGTAATTCTTTTTTTTCATAATTTTCCCTAATCCGTTCATAATCTTCCGGAATGTTTTCATAATTTAGCGGATTTGAATTATTTCAAGACCCTTCAGATAATTATTTTGAAGGGTTCTTTTTATTGCACTAACTGGCAGGTTAATGGAAGAAGGATTTTTCCAAGTTTTAACGAAATACCTATAATACCTTTACAAAGATTGGGTGGTATTTATAGGGAAGCAAATGGAATTTTATTATGATGACCAAATTCAAAAAAAAATAATCGAGATACTAAGGACCGCAGGTTGTGTTTTTGCAGAAGAAGAGGCTCGGCTTCTTATTTCTGAGGCACGGACATTGGATGCCCTCTCATCTATGGTTAATCTTCGAATTAGAGGTACCCCACTTGAACTTGTCCTCAGTTGGGCGGAATTCTGCGGTATCAGAATATCAGTAGACCCAGGAGTCTTTGTACCCCGCCGCCGTACTGAGTTTCTCGTTCAAAAGGCTGTTGCCCTTTCTACTCCTGGAGCAGTAGTTGTTGATCTTTGCTGTGGTACTGGAGCGGTGGGTATAGCGATAGCAAAAGCTCTGGGAAGTATTGAGTTGTATGCAGTCGACATCGACCCAACCGCCGTGCGCTGTGCCATCCGCAATGTTACACCCATGGGTGGCCGCGTATATGAAGGGGACCTCTATGAGTCACTACCTGCCAAACTGCGTGGGAAAGTCGACATCCTAGTAGCAAACGCGCCTTACGTACCGACCGAGGCAATCAAGCTGCTTCCCCGAGAATCGCGTTTACATGAACCGAAGGTGGCGCTTGATGGAGGAAATGACGGACTTGACATTCAGCGGAAAGTGGCAGAAGAAGCATCCCTCTGGTTAGTTGCTGGAGGGTGTCTATTGGTAGAGACGAGCGAAATGCAAGCATATCAAACCTTTGAAATCTTTTCCCAGCATGGACTAATCCCTCAGTTAGCACACTATGATGAACATGAGGCTACTTTAGTAATTGGAACCAAACCCACCCCAATAGGCTAAACAGTATATTTCTACTATTTTGTGAAGACGCATCTTTTATAATGAAGGAAGTGGGCATTTTAGTTTATGAATATACGGGTCCACTTTTTTCCTTTGAAAGGAGTGAATGTCATTGCGTAAAAGGAACTTCGATAATCGATGTTTGGCCCATAATTCATCTTCTTTGGCATCTTGACGAGTACGAACTAAATCCCGAAGGGCTTCATCATCTTCCGTTGGCACATAAACAGAGGTTAATTCACCTGCACGGAATAATTTTGCTAGTTTAATCGAGTCTCTACAGTCAGTTTTAATGCGTTCACCTGTTTCTTAGGAATTAAAGATGGGGCGATTACTTCACATTCAATTCCTAAGCTAAGAAAAACACGATATAAACCATAGCCAGTTGGACCAGCTTCATAGCACCAGTTACCGTTCTAGAATAGCCAGCCTGTTTTCATTACGCCATTTGAGTTTAAGTAATACCACTTTCCGTTATTGTTCAGCCAACCTTTCCTTTTGTCAAAATAGTTACAAGATACATAAGGATATATAGAGTACTTAATTCAAAAAAAAATTAACAAAAATTAAGTTTTTTTATCTGCGAGGCAGGTTAATACAATAAGAATATTAGTAAAAGTGAAGGTTTTTAATGCTTAAAATTGAAGTTAAAGAAGATAACAATCAAATACGTTTTTAGTAGAGCGTATATGAAGACGGTAATCGTCCTGTAGTATTGCAGATTTATCAATAATCAATGACAATGGCTTATGGTCATCTTTCTCCCGCTGATGAATTACTACCATATGAATGGTAAAAAGCAACTAATGGTCTGTTGTATGTATTATCAGGGACAAAGCCAGCTTACTCCGAGCTGGCTTTGTGATTTAAAAAAAGATTTTTTACAAAGACTTTAATAAATATTTACTTGAGGATGATTTAGCATTGTCTAGATAATGATATACTAAGTTCAATTAATGACTTAAGGAGGAACAGGTACTGTTCATCAAGTAATATGTGAGAGGAAGGATTGCATGTCTAAGATAAAACAGGACTATAGGATTATCTCGCGCTATATCCCGATTATATTCCAATTATTTTTGAATACTTCTCTCGTTTTATTAGGAATAATATTATCTGTTTTACTTGTTAAGGAATTAATTATTTTTATTCAGATTTTGCTAGAAGAAGGCAACAACGACTTTAAACTTTTTCTTGCCAATATCCTAATCTTCTTTTTATATTTTGAGTTTATTTCTATGATTGTTAAATACTTTAAAGAAGATTACCATTTCCCAATTAGATATTTTTTATATATTGGCATAACGGCTATGGTAAGAATCATTATTGTAGATCACGATCATCCAGTAAATTCATTATTTTATGCGATTATTATCTTAATCTTAATCATTGGGTATTTCATTATCAATTTCACCCCTCGTGAAAGGACCGATAATAGCCGGTTCAATAAAAAATAATACCTTTTTTGAATTAATTAGCGGAAAATAACGATCTTTAAATTTAGATCTTATTCTGAAGTCATTAAGTTTGTACGAATTTTTTAAAATTTAATGATGAAATCTTTTTTTAGTTGCGATCTGTAATGATAATCAATTTTATCAAGGGGAGCGATCCCGATTGTTACTCTTTCTCCCTCTTATGGTGAAGTCAAAATACAAGTAACTCAGCGTGCTTCAAAAAGATTGTTATCACTTTGGACCTAAAACGAGTTGATAAATTTGAAATTACAGCAGATAAGAAAGACCACGGATTTTACTTTCTTGGAATGAAAATAGTAAACTGCAAGGAATTGCTATAGGTTATTTCGGTACAGATCATCGCCTCCATTTATATATGAATGCCCATGATACAGAAAGTGATTTAATATGGTCCGGCAATATAATAGATTAATTGACTAGGAATCTAGATTTCACTCACTATTACAAAGCGAAACTATTGTAAAGAAGAAAGTGAATTATATACATCTGCAGCATTACAGAAGAAGATTATTTTTGATAGGGAATTTAATGCAGCGTTCACCGGAAAGGTGGGCGTTTTTTATTTTTCAACATAAGTTAAACTAATTATCCAGAGGAAGGAACTTCAGGTTGGTTTATCTGGGCAGGAGAAGAATTTTCCGAGGAGCCTGATTTTTTAATTCCTCTTCACATTGAACATATTGATGAGTGGGAACCAAATATGGAAAAATATTTAGGTTTACCACCCGGATGGAGATTTTTAATTGCTGGTGAATATGAAGATGTTTGGTTCGATCATGAGATGCTCGACGATTTTTAATTAAAGCATCTTATTAAGCTCTAAGGGAGTACTGAACAACGCTATGTTAAAATTCCCTTATTAGTGGAGATGAATTATGGATAATATGGTACGAATCACAAATTGAGAAATATAGAGGGAGTGTAATATTTACTGTGTAAGTAAAAGAGCGTACTGCTTTTACTTCACAGTTTTTCTATTTTTGGCACAATAAGGATAAGAAGAATAGGAGGTTTTTTATGTAACGAATAGGAGCGTGACCCTGAGTCTTTACTGGCGAAATTTGGAATTATTGATTGGTTAGTAACCAGTCGAGACAAGAATGATTGTTGAAATTGATGTTTTTTTCAACATGTTTTACTTACAGGTAGAAAATATATATTTTTTATGGGTGGAAATATTGAAATTTCTGTAACAGATAAAGATTATCTTCATCTGTTCTTTTAAAACAAGGGTATCTGAAATGGATCTTATAAAGCCGGTTCGCGTAGTTTTCATATTTATAAAAATATTGCTATTGACTAGGCCATTCATGGCTATAAATTTATTTATGGAAATTATTTTTCCCGCTTGATAATGAAAAATGGAAGAAATCGATTCAGAAACATTAGAAACATTCCGGCAGAATATGATAAAAAGAAATTTAAAATAGTTGGATAAATCAATGGTACACTCCTGGGGGCTATAAAAATTACAGGTAAATTGCAAGGCAAGACAAATTGTCATACTCTGACTTTTTGTCTTGCTTTTTATTATGGATGTATATTTGTAACTCGCTTTAGCCTTTGCTTTTAAACTGGCATGGAAATTGCAACTGGATAATTGAAGTCATATTAATTCTACCAGGGGTGAAAAAAATGGGAAAGCTGGCAAAGTTAAAAGCTGGTTATGGGATGCTGCTATTAGCCGCCGTATTAATACTTACTGGTTGTGCATCAGATAAGCATGCCGCAACTGATAAGCCACAACAAAACCACACAGTATCAAAGGAACAAAATGAAAAAAAGACGTACGAACCCCCAAGCATGGAGAAGGTTCCAGAAGGTCCTTTAGGAGAATCGATAAAACTTGGCTTTAAGATAATGAATGAAACGAATACGGCCCTGCCAAACCATGTGGGCAACAATTTAGCTTGTTCCAGCTGCCACGGTACAGCAGGAACCGATACAACATCACCTTTAACAGGTGTTACCGCTGTTTATCCGGCATACAATCCGCGAGCTGGAAAGGTGTTAACCATTGAAGACAGAATCAATGGCTGTTTTAAAAGAAGCATGAACGGAAAGCCTCTTGATGCAAACAGCGACGAGATGCGGGCAATGGTTGCTTATCTGAACTTTATCTCGACGGATGTACCTATTGGTATTAAAGAACGGCCATGGGTTATAAAAAATTCACTGCAAACTGTTCCAAAACCAGATCTTGCAAATGGAGAAAAACTTTATCAACAATCTTGTTCAGCTTGTCACGGTGCGGATGGTTCCGGTACAAGTCCAACCTCGGGACCAGCACTTTGGGGCGACAAGTCGTTTAATATTGGAGCTGGAATGGGGCGAATTTCAACAGTAGCTGGGTATATTAAACGGAATATGCCCCTTGGTGAAATGGGTGGCATTAAACAAGGAAGTTTAACCGACCAGCAAGCAGCAGATCTTGCCGGCTTA
>CAYNUT010000165.1:0-5103 GCA_964400595.1 uncultured Neobacillus sp.
TGAGCTTTGGAATATACATTCTCCTTACTGGAACAGGTCGATAGCTTTTGCTTTTAAGACTACTAACAAAATCCTCTATGTTTTCTTCTAAATTTTCACTGTATTGCTCTTTAGTTGTTCCGTTAATCCCAGTAGCCTTCTTATTAGGTAGCTCAAAATGACATTGAACCAGTGCTTGCTTATTTAATAAATGTGCAAGATTACCAATTATAAAAAAACCTTAAAGAATGTTTCCCCCTATTTTTGGAACAATACAATTGATTGTATTAACGAATAAGGAGGTTAATTAGAAATGGATAATCAAAAATTAGCCGATCATGAATCATTGGATTTACATGAAGTTATTAATTTTAAAACCCTTTGTGTAGCGAAATCAAAACTAATGCAAGGGCTGGTATTTGATCATGATTTAAGAGCATTAATGCAAAAAGATGTTGAACAATCTATGCAAGCGCTTGGGGAATTACAGGCAATTTATCAACGCGCACCTTTTGAAGCTCCAGTTCCTCAAAACCGACCAACACCAATAATCAATTGAAAGGAAGGCAAATTCATTGAACAATGACTATTTAGACCCTATAAACTCGCTACACGTACCAGAGCTAGCAGATACCACATTTGCGATGGATTTACTTCTTCGTGCCAAAGAAGGTGTGCGCAATATTGCGGTTGCATTAACGGAGTCCGCATCACCTGATGTTAGAACCCTCTTACGAAACCAGTTAATGCAAGGGATTGCCATGCACCAAGAAATTACAGAATTAATGATTAGTAAAAAATGGTTCCATCCTTACGAATTAAGTGAACAATATCAACTAGACCAACTCTCTGCCAACAATACTTTGATGATTGGCAAAATGAATCTATTTCCTGTTGAGACCAATAGAAAAGGTATGTTTGACCGGACACCTGATGAACACTAACACTGGAGGCTGTAACCAATGAAGGCGGTAACGTATCAAGGTATTAAAAATGTTGTAGTCAAAGAAGTTCCAGATCCAAAGATTGAAAAACCAGATGACATGATTATTAAAGTAACGAGTACAGCTATATGTGGTTCTGATTTACATTTAATTCATGGCATGATTCCTAACCTGCAAGAAAACTATGTTATTGGCCATGAACCAATGGGAATTGTCGAAGAAGTTGGTCCAGGTGTGACTAAGCTAAAAAAGGGAGATCGTGTCATTATTCCTTTTAATATAGCATGCGGTGAATGCTATTACTGTAAAAACCATTTGGAAAGCCAATGTGATAATTCTAATGATAATGGTGATATGGGTGCCTATTTCGGATATTCTGGTACAACGGGTGGCTATCCAGGTGGGCAAGCTGAATATTTAAGAGTGCCGTTTGCCAACTTTACTCATTTCAAAATTCCAGAGACTTGTGAAGAACCAGATGAAAAGTTAGCAGTTATTGCCGATGCGATGACTACTGGTTTTTGGAGTGTTGACAATGCAGGCGTAAAGGATGGAGATACAGTTATTGTTCTTGGCTGTGGTCCGGTTGGTCTTTTTGCTCAAAAATTCTGTTGGTTAAAAGGGGCAAAGCGCGTCATTGCCGTTGATTATGTAGACTATCGTTTGCAACACGCTAAACGTACCAATAAAGTTGAAATTGTTAATTTTGAACACTTTGAAAATGTGGGAATGCATTTAAAAGAAATGACGAATGGCGGCGCTGATGTTGTCATTGATGCAGTTGGTATGGACGGTAAAATGACTGATATAGAGTTCCTTGCGAGCGGAATGAAACTCCAAGGGGGAGCGTTTAGCGCGTTTATCATCGCTTCACAGGCAGTTCGAAAAGGCGGAAACATCCAGGTCACAGGCGTTTATGGTGGAAGATATAATGGATTCCCAATGGGTGATATTATGAACCGAAACGTCAATATACGCACTGGACAAGCACCTGTGATTCATTATATGCCATATATGTTTGAATTAGTTTCGACCGGAAAAATTGATCCAGGAGATGTCGTAAGTCATGTACTTCCACTTAGTGAAGCAAAGCGTGGCTATGAGATTTTTGACACAAAAATGGATGATTGTATAAAAGTCGTGTTGAAACCTTGAGGAAGGAGATATAAAAAATGAACTACGCCTTACATGAAGTTCTTGAGGTCCATGAGATGGCTGCATTTAAGACCACTTGTTTAACTAAATCCAAAACTATGAAAGCGTTAGTTACTGATCAGCTATTAAAAGATATTATGCAGCAAGACATTGATGTATCTACGAGACAATTACAAGAATATGTTTCTATCCTTTCCAACGCTAAGCAGTAAATTAGGAGATGAATGAACATGAATCCAATCATTGAAACTTTAACGGGCATGGACGGACTATCGGATCAAGTCGTTGCAATGGATCTACTCATTTCAGCTAAAAGTGGAATTAGAAATTATGCCATGGCAGCTACGGAGGCAGGAACACCGGAAATTAAAGAAATGCTCACTCGCCATTTAGTGGAAGCTCTTGATATGCATGAACAAATATCCGCATATATGGTAGAAAAAGGATGGTACCATGCTTGGGATACAAACGAACAGATCAGTGTGGATTTAAATAATATCAATACAGCATTGAACTTACCGACATTATAAAAATTTCCAGGAACAGTTTAACACTCACCAAATAAACTGTTCCTATTAAACCATTTTGAGTTTATTTGGCAGAAGTAAATAAAGTTAATACTTCTTGCTTACTCGAGTTTGTTTTACACTATATAATTGAAAACAATTAATTGACTATTTTTATTATGAAAAGGTCGGAGCAGGAAATTCATCAATTTTGATACGGAGTAAACTATAAGGTTTCTGTCGTAAGTCTTTTCCATAATGAAATCTAGGCTGTCGATGTAATTGGTTCACAATGACATACAAATATTGATCCAGACCAATTGAAAAAGTATCCGGCCACAAAATTCTCGGATCATGTGCGATAGTTTCCATTATGCCATTTGGCAATATCTTACGGATACTGTTGTTTTCATAATCTCCAGCATAAACAGTTCCCTTTGCATCGGTGATCATTCCATCAGACGCACCTTTTTCTCCCCAATACTTCACATGATAATGTAAATCCATGTCCGGTATCAATCTGTCTCTTAGGGCTTCTGTTGAGATCGAGAACAAATGACGACTGGTTAGTGGAGCAAAAAATAATATCTTTCCATCGGGAGAAATCGCAAGACTATCAGACGCCAATCTAAATGGAGAAGTTGAACCGACTTTGTTTCGATTCATTAAAATTTGACCTTCTACTTTCGGTAAAAAATAGGGATCGGGTGAAGTTGAATTTGCCCCATTTAACCGTCTAAACGCGTTTCCATTTGATAAATCTACGACGATAATGGCTCCTGGTCCTCTTGAAGAAGAATCCGTTATATAGGCATAACCTGCTTTTCCTACACGAAAATCAAAACGGACATCATTCAGATAAGTTGTAGGCAGGACAACATCTTCTGTAAAGGTATATACTTTTCTTATTGAATTGGTTTCTAAATCAACAGCGACTAATTTTGCCCCCCCTTTAATAGGTTCAGAAAAATTGGGTGCCGCTGTATCTAATATCCAAAGCGTTCCCCTTCCATCAGCAACTACACTTTGGACACTGATGAAAGTCATTGTGATATTCTCGGGATTAACCAAATTGGTTTGTAAATTAGGATAAGGCTGCAATTTATCCTCAACAATTTCCCCCACCGTAAATTTAACATCGTCTCCCCATTTAGGAAAGCAAATGAAAATACGACCGGTTTCTGAAACAGTAACACCTGTAGGCATAGCCCCATAAAATGCATAAACTAGTTCTAAATTACCGAAATATTTTTCACTAGGTAACATAGGTTTAATATCCTCCTCAAGCATTCAAACGGGATATCACCTATATATGATTTAATTTTTTTCTAGTGCATGTTTCTTAATAAGTTTTTCTATACGAAAAGATGATTGAATGGATTGTTTTCGAAATTTAATAAGTCTGTCAGAAGATAGGAAACATTTTAATTTAAAGGTCTCCTGTCCAACCATACATAGGAGAACAGTTACTGATATTAAGAAACCAATCGTAAAACGATTAATAAATGAACCAATAATAGCAATACGTTTATCTTCAAATTTCATCGGGAGCATTAGTAGTACAGAGAATAAACCAAATATTATACCAGATATAATTCCCAAGAAAATGCTGTTTATTGGTAATAAATATCCTTTCTCTAACTAACTCATTAATTGATATGATTCTTTTAAAAGAACTAAAAACTCTTGATTTAGTTCGTCTTCACTATGAAATCTAAAGTTATTGTGAAATCTGTTTTTTGAAACTTGTTCAATTTTAGTAATCTTCTCGTGTTCAATTTGATGGTTTGTTACTAAATTAAAATCTAACCATTTCTTTTTTGGATGAACTCCTCCGAAGGCAGATTTATTCAAAAGATGTATAGAAGTCTTTTTTAACTCAATTTCAAAATGTCCAATTTCTTTCAATAAATCGAGTATTTTTGAATATATTTCATAAACATTAGATGCCTTATTTGAGAATAATTCATCTTCTGACATATCACCATCTCCTACTTTCACTTTAACATATTATATTTTATTACCTTTATTTTGCCTCTTTTTACATCATTTTACCATTTCTTTATTCACTAACCTGCCCCATTACTTTAAGAAGGAAAGGCATTACCGTTGTTTCAGTAATGCACCCGTTCGTAATATTTATGAAAATTATGATTCCCTTTTGTAGCCAATCGAGATAAACTAAATTCTCTTGCACTCAGGTTTTAAAATTCTTTAGCAGCTCTTTCAAGTAGTTGTTAATTTAGCATAGATGATAAAAAACAGGGTCATTTCCCCTATGATTACAATGTTTGAAACTTCTACTATCAAATTAATAATAAAAAGGGTTGCTAAAATCCCTATAAATAACGCAAAATGATAATATTTCAAACGGTCTTGTTTAAACCTGTATTGATGAAAAACAATAGTAGTTGAAATGAAATAGAGTAGTACGGAACCGAATATAAAATATAAGTTAAATGAATAACGAACCTCATTTAGAAACAGAAGCTTGATGGAAGAAGCAATCATGCTCAAAG
>CAYNUT010000165.1:5113-6734 GCA_964400595.1 uncultured Neobacillus sp.
GACCATAAATAATGGTTTGGCCGGGTGTTTGGATCGATTTGTCAACTTTCTTTTCCACATTTTCGAAATATTGCCACCACATCGAAATAATTAGGATAAATGATATTATCGAAAATGAGATTGAATCCCAATCCCCTTTTTGTGGCTGTAGCACATAAAGGGTGCTGACGACGGATTCTCCGAAAAGGATTAATGTCAATGAAGCAAAACGTTCTAATAAATGAACAGTATTGGACGAAGCTTTCACCAAATACTTACGTCCGAAAAATGGCACAATAATATCAACAAAAATTCCTGCATACAATACGCTATATCGAATCCATGAATCAAATAAGATAGAGAAACATGATATAATGATTCCAATCCAAAAACGCGTTCCTAAATATTGAGCTACCTTTTTCCTATCCCCTTCTTCTAACCTTCGAACAACCAGATACTGGATCGCTGTAAGTGCTCTTAATCCAATATAGCCAATAAGAAACGGAAGATAATATCGATCAAAGTCAACCGATAAGCTGGATGTCATAATAAGGACAAACAACATTTGAAAAATCGTAAAGAACCGTTGGTGTAAAAAATCTTGTCCAAACCGATTAATAAATAACGTTTGTCCTACCCAAGACCACCAGATAGGGATAAATATTAAAACAAACTTCAAAAAATATTCTGGATGAATTTCCCCATTTTCAACATGAAGTAATACATGAGTCGCAGTCGAAACAGCTGCCGCAAATAACAAATCATAAAAGAGTTCTAACCATGTAACTTTCTTTTCTTCCATTATCATCACTCCTTCGACCCCTAATAGTTTATAGTAATAAAAAATGATTTTTAAAAAAAGGAATTGATATGACTACAAATATCAGCTCATTTGCGTGAGTTTAGGATGAGTAGCAATCGCATCAGCTATCACAAAGCGAGTCTAAAATAACCACGGTCCTTGTTTTCATTTCAGCTCCCCTTCCTATTCCTTTATACAACATAATGAAGTAGAAAATCTAAGTAAATTTGAAAAGTGGAATTCGGTATGGATATGTATTTACTGCTCGTCACATTGGCAGCAATTGTGAATGTTGTACTTTGTTGAAAAATTGGGTTTGTGGTCTACAAATGAAATTTTGGAGGTAATGATTTAAAGGATAATTTTGCGAAAGAGTTTAAAAATTACGTATTCATCATTATCTGGTGTTAGGATTATTCCACAATCTGGCCCGATTGTGGAATAAGAGCTACAGTCGATTCTTTCACTAAACTGACTGTAGTTTAAGAATTTCCACAAAAATAAGCGTTAATTATTAAAATAAGCGTTAATCCTTCTTAACGCAAAAAATGGTATCATTTAAAAATGCCCAAACCCATATATACCAAGGGTTTGGACATCTATCTAACCATTTTTAGTAATGCGTTAATTAATGTTATGTGTTTTGTCCCTTCTTATTTTCCGAACTTTATTCTGCTTAGGTCGGAGACCCTGATTCAATATCATTTCTTTTTTATTAATATTCTCACCAAACAATGGATTGATATACGCCATTCCTCTTCTCCCGTCCTTTTTACTTGGCCACAGGGCACTTTTCCCTTTTTCCATCTTTACTACATATATAGGGAGAAGGACAAGTTT
>CAYNUT010000166.1:0-2371 GCA_964400595.1 uncultured Neobacillus sp.
TTAATTCATTTGTGGTTAATAAGTGATTTAACATCATTGCTCCCGCCCTTCCATTGGGTAAAAAAAACCCTGACCATATTGATCAGGGCGCAAAAAATCCTTGCTTAAACCACATTCGCTCTGGTTTAAGCCATTACACCCTTTCAAGCCTCACAGGACTCATTTAAAAGGTCTTTTTCTTAGAAGAAAAGATAGTATAAAATTTGAATTCGAGAATTGTCCAGCTCCAGAGCCCAGCGACAAGTGTACTTCGCAAAACGGACGCTTTCAGCTTTCGTATTATGCTGTTTTAAGTTTTTCGTCTTTTTCCGCTTCCTCAAACATATTTTCATCTACTGACGGTCTGCCTGGCAGAATGAGGTTTAATAAAACCCCAATGATTGCTGCCAATGCCATCCCTTGAATTTGTATATGATATGGCAGTTTGACGATTGCCCCGCCGATGCCAATAACGAGAATGACGGATGAAATGACCAAGTTGCGCTTATCGCCAAAATCAATATTATTGTCAACCAGCATCCTTAAACCTGATGAGGCAATAATTCCAAAGAGAAGGATCGATACCCCGCCCATAACTGGAGTCGGGATTGTACTAATCAGTGCAGTCACTTTTCCAATAAACCCGAAGATGACGGCGAACACTGCTGCACCGGCAATGACGTATACACTGTAAACACGGGTAATGGCCAAGACCCCGATATTTTCACCATAGGTGGTTTTCGGCGGGCCGCCGATTAGGGCAGATATGATTGTCGCTGTTCCATCGCCAAGAATCGAGCGGTGAAGTCCTGGGTCTTTAATATAATCCCTTCCAACCACTTTACTAAGTACGAGCTGATGCCCTATATGCTCAGACAAGGTTACAACCGCAACCGGCACCATCAGTGCCACCAAATCCCATGTGAATTTCACTTTATAGCTTACGAATGGAATGACAAAATCGGGCATTTCAAACACATTTGCTTTCAATACCGGGCTGAAATCGACAATCCCTACTATTAATGAGTAGGCATATCCCACGACAATTCCCATTAAAATCGGGATGATACTGAACATCTTCTTTGCAAAAATCGAGAAAACTATCGTTGCTGTCAATGTAACGAGAGCTGCGGAAAAATGCAGCATGCTGTATTTTCCAGCAGGATTATTCATGGCCATGCCAACTGCTGTTCCAGAAATCCCGAGACCAATAACGATAATGACAGGTCCGACTACAATCGGAGGGAGCAGCTTCATAATCCAACGATGGCCTGCCTTGCTAATAACTAGTGCCACTATGCCATACACAAGACCGGCTAAAAAAGTTCCCACCATGGCTGCGCCGGGTCCACCTGCCTCATTTGCCAATTTGATTGGAATGATATATGCGAATGAAGAACCCAGATAGGCAGGAACCTTCCCTTTTGTGATCAGTAAAAATGCCAAAGTCCCAAGTCCGCTTGATATTAAGGCCATTGCTGGACTTAAGCCCACTAGATACGGCACAAGAATTGTTGCACCAAACATTGAAAATAAATGCTGTAGACTTAATGTCAACCATTGTGCTGGTTTTGGAATATCTTTCACATCTAAGATTGGTTTGTTGTTCATTCTTCTCTCTCCTATTTCTATTTATGATTAATCCATTATTTCTACACCGCTGAATAAAAAAACCTCTTTGTCCAAGAGGGTACAAAGAGGGTATGGAAAGGCCGGAATAACTGCCGGCTTTTTCCCCTTTGTCAGCCTCACAGGACTGCTTTTAAAAGGGCAGCTATTTATTTTTCAAAAATACATACTTGATCAACACGGTCTACCTCGGTCAATTCAACGACAATCCTTTCGCCGCTTGAAGTCGGAATATTTTTCCCGACATAATCTGCTCTGATTGGCAGCTCCCTGTGGCCGCGGTCGACTAAAACTGCAAGCTGTATGGCTGCAGGGCGTCCCAAATCCATTAGGGCATCAAGCCCGGCCCGAACCGTTCTGCCTGTATATAAAACATCATCGATTAGAATGACTTTTTTATTTGTTATAGCAACTGGAATATCCGATCCCTTAACAAGTGGTTCCAGATTATCTGTTTTCTTCGTTAGATCGTCCCGGTAAAGAGTTATGTCAATCTCTCCCACCGGCACCGGGCTTCCTTCAATTTCTTCAATTCTGGATGCGAGGCGTTTTGCCAAATAAATGCCTCTTGTCCGAATGCCAACAAGAACGCATCCTTCAATGCCTTTATTTTTTTCAATAATTTGATGGGCAATCCTTGTCAGTGCACGTCCGATTGCTTGCTCATCAAGAACAAGTGCTTTTTGGTTCATGCGACACCTCTTTTTTTATAAAATAAAAACCTCCCGCCGTTTTGGCGAGAGGTAAACGTTCGGATTTCTAA
>CAYNUT010000166.1:2395-6709 GCA_964400595.1 uncultured Neobacillus sp.
CTTTCCCTTTTTACATTAACCGTTTCCTTCTCAGCCTCACGGGACCGAATTAAAGGCTTATTAAACTATAGTCATATTACTTTAATTCAAAAGTGCTGTCAACAATTATTTTTCAGCTGTTCAAGCAGCTGTGAAAATTCCTCTGGAAGTTGTGCTTCAAATTCTAAGTATTCATTTGTTCTCGGGTGATGAAAGCCAAGAATACCTGCATGCAATGCCTGTCCGCCCAGCTCTAAGGTTTTTTTCGGTCCGTATTTCGGATCGCCTGCAAGCGGATAACCGATATATTTCATATGAACACGAATTTGATGGGTTCTTCCAGTTTCAAGCTGGCACTCTACGAATGTAAAATCCTTGAAACGTTCTAACACATGAAAATGGGTAACAGCATGTTTTCCGTTATCGACCACCGCCATGCTTTGCCTGTCTTTTTGATCCCTTCCGAGCGGGGCATCAACCGTGCCAAAATCATGAGGTATAACCCCATGGACAACCGCCTTATACCTGCGGGTAACTGTCTTTGCAACCAATTGATTAACCAGGCTTTCATGTGCCAGGTCATTTTTTGCCACCATCAAAAGACCGGAAGTATCTTTATCTATTCGATGGACAATTCCGGGCCTCAATACCCCATTAATGCCGGATAAATCCTTACAATGGGCCATTAAACCATTCACAAGTGTCCCCGTCATATGTCCGGGTGCTGGATGTACGACCATTCCTTTTGGTTTATTAATAACAAGAACATCTTTATCCTCGTAATAAATATCCAAATCCATTTCCTCCGGAATAACATCTAATTCTTCCGGATCTGGAATAGTGATTTCAATGTGGTCATGCAGGCTGCATTTATAGTTGGTTTTTATTTTTTCACCGTTTACAAGGACATGACCTTCTTTGATCCATTGCTGAACCTGTGTCCTTGACCATTCATTATCCAAGGAGGAAATGACTTTGTCAATCCTGTCGCCTTGCTCTTTAAGAATGGTGTGTTCCATTTTCTCCATACGTTTTCTCCTTTGAATCTCTCTCTTCTTTTATCATTTGCAGCATCAGCAGGATCACTCCAATGACAAGGGCCGAATCTGCAATATTAAAAACCGGAAAATTATACCCGAATATATAGGTATGAATAAAGTCGACCACTTCTTTGCGAAAAACACGGTCAATAAAATTTCCGATTGCTCCTCCAAGCATAAAAGCAAGGGATACTCCTAACAGCCATTTTCCTTTTGCTGCTTTATGCAGATAATACATAATGGCCAAAATAACAATAATTGTTATTCCATAAAAGAACCACATTTGCCCTTGCAGAATTCCCCATGCTGCTCCGCGATTGCGGTGTGAGGTAATATACAAAACATTATTAATGATAGGAATGCTTTCACCTAAATACATATTTTTTTCGATTAACCATTTTGTCAGCTGGTCCAACAGAATTACAAAAATTGCGATTAAGTAATAAAACACCAAGAAATACCTCCACCTTAAGCTAAACTTACTTCTTGAATTTTAGCACACTTAATCGCATCCCGACAATGTACATGATAAATTAGGCTAATAAATCGATTTTTTATAAAAGGATGCTAAATTTGCTGAATCTTTATTGGACTTTATAGTAGGAATGATTCTTAAAAGATTTTCGGGTATTAATTCTCCCGATATTTCACATTGGCCGTAATGACCGATATTGATTTTTTCAATGGCTGCTTCAATATCCTTCAATTCTTCCTTCAATATAGCTGTAAACCAATCCTTCTTCTGATGTTTTTTTAACGATGCTTCAATTTCCCCTTTTGTTTGACGGAGTTCCAAAAACAGCTGTTTCTGCAGTGCATTCATAGTGGTTACCTCCGTTAATGTTTTGTTATATTATCTCCGCTGCACGCAGGCTGAGACGGATAAACATTTGACATCCCCAACAACAATTAACGGAATAGGTAAAAATTAAAAGCCCCGCACCATTTGGTACGAGGCTAAATTTTTAAGCGAGATGCGAGTAGTTTTCTTTTACGACATGTGCGCAGCGTGGACAAAGCGTCGGATGATCTGCATCCTGGCCTGCTTCAGAAGTTACAGTCCAGCAGCGTTCACATGTTTCCCCTTCCGCTTTTGTGACAACAATTGCGGCAGTTTCCAATTTCAAGGCATTTTCAGGGGCTTCTTCGTAAGGACCGGCAATCTCAAAACCGGAAACAATAAACAACTGCTGCAGATTCTCAGAAATGGAATCTAAGAGTGCTTTCGTATTACCGTTCACATATAAGGTGACTTTAGCTGTTAAAGATTTGCCAATGACTTTCTCATTCCGAGCCTCTTCAAGTGCTTTTAGCACATCATCACGAAGCTTCAAGAAGGCTGTCCATTTTTCTTCTAATTCCTTCGCACCTGCAAGTTCCTGATATTCTGGAAGATCTGTTAATTGCACACTCTCCCCCATAACTGCCGGAATGTACTTCCATACTTCATCAGCAGTATGGGACAGGATTGGCGAAACTAATTTTGTCAATGCCAGCAATGATTCATATAAAACGGTTTGGATTGCACGGCGCTCATAATGGTCTGCAGCCTCGATGTATAAAACATCCTTGGCAAAATCGAGATAGAAAGCACTTAAATCCAAGGTACAGAAATTATTAACCGCATGATAAATACCGGCAAATTCGTAATTTTCATATGCATTGCGGACATATTTAATCAGATTATTCAATTTAACAAGCATATACTGATCCACTTCACGAAGATTTTCATATGGCACATTATTGACAGCCGGATCAAAGTCAGCTAGATTGCCAAGCAGGAAACGGAAGGTATTGCGGATTTTCCGGTACACTTCGGCTACCTGCTTCAGGATGGCATCAGAAACCCGGACATCTGCCTGATAATCAACAGATGCGACCCAAAGACGCAAAATATCGGCTCCTAGTTGATTCATTACCTTTGCAGGAACAACGACATTCCCTAATGACTTACTCATTTTTCTGCCTTCGCCATCAAGTGCAAAACCATGGCTCAATACCCCTTTATACGGTGCTTTGCCAGTTACAGCTACCGCAGTTGACAGCGAAGAGTTAAACCAGCCGCGATATTGATCCGAACCCTCAAGATATAGATCAGCAGGACGAACCAATTCTTCTCTTTCAAGGAGAACAGCTTGATGGGATGAACCGGAATCAAACCAAACATCCATAATATCTGTTTCTTTTGTAAAGATTCCATTCGGACTGCAAGGATGAGTAAAACCTTCAGGCAGCAAATCCTTGGCCTCCCGCTCAAACCAGACATTTGAACCGTGTTCACGGAAAATATTCGATACATGTTCAATCGTTTCATCGGTAATGATTTCTTCACCGTTTTCAGCATAGAATACAGGAATAGGCACACCCCATACCCGCTGGCGGGAAATACACCAGTCACCGCGGTCACGAACCATATTAAATAGTCTTGTTTCACCCCATGCAGGCACCCATTTGGTTTCCTTCACCGCCTCCAGCAGTTCATTGCGGAAATCTTTTATCGAGGCAAACCATTGTGCGGTTGCACGGAAAATTACCGGCTTTTTGGTTCTCCAATCATGTGGATAGGAGTGAGTGATAAAGGAAAGTTTTAATAATGAGCCTGCTTTTTCTAAGGCCTCGCCAATCGGCTTATTGGCATTTTCATAAAATAATCCTTCAAACCCCGGGGCTTCACTTGTCAAATAACCTTTATCGTCAACCGGGCAAAGGACGTCAAGGCCATATTTTTGCCCGATTTGAAAGTCATCTTCCCCGTGTCCCGGAGCTGTATGAACACACCCGGTACCCGCATCAGTCGTGACATGCTCACCTAACATCACTAAGGAATCACGGCCGTATAATGGATGGACCGCCACAACGTGCTCCAAATCAGATCCTTTTACCTTTTGTACAACACAGGCTTCTTCCCAGCCAATTTCCTTTGTGACGGATTCCAATAATTCTTCAGCCACCAGGTACTTGCCGGCATCAACGGAGACCACGACATATGTCAGGTCAGGATGGACAGAAATTCCCAAGTTGGCCGGAATGGTCCAAGGGGTTGTTGTCCAAATAACAATTTGTGTGTTTTGATCTAGTACCCCTTTGCCCTCCTTCACCTTAAAGCCAACATAGATAGATGGAGAGCGTTTATCATTATACTCAATTTCAGCCTCAGCAAGTGCAGATTCGCTGGACGGTGACCAATAAACAGGCTTTAGGCCTTTATAAATATAGCCCTTTTTCGCCATTTCTCCGAATACTTTAATTTGCTGTGCTTCAAATTCAGGTTTTAACGTAATATATGGATTTTCCC
>CAYNUT010000167.1:0-6612 GCA_964400595.1 uncultured Neobacillus sp.
TAAAAATCACCCGCTGATGCCAAAAGGGGTTCCTGTACATGGACTCGTTATTGACTCTAAGACAGGAAAACTCGATTTAGTCATTGATGGCTACCAGGATTAATGGTTATGCCTTTCCTGCCATTTTTCCGGAACAGGATCTAAACCTCCTGGATGAAAGGGATGGCATTTTAAAATCCGTTTAATTGCTAAATACCCGCCTCTGAAGGCGCCAAAGCGCTGAACTGCCTCTAACCCATAGTGTGAGCATGTCGGATAAAACCGGCAAGTCGGCGGTTTCAGCGGTGAAATCACAATTTGATAAAAACGAATAAGGGAAATGAAGACTTTTTTTAACATTGATTATTCACCTCGTATTCTCAAGATAACATACAATAAATAATTCGTCTAAATTATGAATTGGATGAAAAAGTGCGGTAATTGTTGTATGATTAGTTCTAGATGAAAAAAGGAGTGAACCAAAATGCCTTCAGTTGAAAGCTTTGATTTAGATCATAATGCCGTTAAAGCCCCTTATGTCAGACATTGCGGCGTCCATAAGGTTGGAAGCGACGGCATTGTTAATAAATATGATATCCGTTTCTGCCAGCCAAATAAACAGGCGATGAAGCCTGATGCCATTCATACGCTAGAGCATCTGCTTGCCTTCAACATTCGTAAGCATGCCGATAAGTATGCACATTTTGATATTATTGATATTTCTCCAATGGGCTGTCAAACCGGCTATTATCTTGTTGTCAGCGGGGAACCAACAGTTGAAGAAATCATTGATCTTCTAGACGATACAATGAAGGATGCACTAGAAATTACGGAAATTCCGGCTGCCAATGAAAGACAATGCGGACAGGCGAAGCTTCATGATTTGGATGGGGCAAAACGTTTAATGCGTTTCTGGCTTGAACAAAGCAAAGAGGAACTTAAGCAAATTTTTGCATAAATCGATAAAAAAATTCCTATTCATAGTGAATAGGAATTTTTTTAGGCCTGTTCCTTGTTCTCCTGCTCTTCGTTGTTGTCATTTAAGTTTGGATTGCCTTCAATCGGATCAACTGTATGCTTAAAGGCGTATGCTTTTGAAGTGGTGATGACAGCAAGCAGCAGCACCACAATGATAATAATGATACATACTACAAAAACGGTGTTCAATGTTATCTCCCCCTAAACCTTATTGTAGCATGAATCTATTCTATTTGTGCAAATAGAGGGAATCTGCCGGGAGCTTCCGTGGTGATATGTAAAATTAATGAATATTTCTGGGATAATATGAAGTAATAGAGCGCCGCTGCCCGTATTCCTCCTGGGCGAATTTTCCTTTTAAGCTTTCAATCAGATAAAGGCCCATTAAATCGTAAAGTTCCTGCTTATCCATGTCTTGAATTAAAGCGAGGAGGTCCTCATGGGACATTTCCTCTAAAAAGGCAAAAGCGAGCATATCAATATCCTCTTCATCACCAGTTAGCTTATTCCGATACATCTCATATAACTCATCCACTAATTTCATTTAGACACCTCCTCAATAATAAAATTTCCGTGCATACTTTAATCATTTCCCATAATGATGAAAACTCATCCCTGTTTACACTTTGAATTAATTGACTGAAAAATCTGTATCTTTGTTTGTATGTTATTATATCGCATTCATTCATAAAAAATGAATCGAAATTTGCAAAAGAATAAATTTTATCTATTGGTGGATTACTAAAGATGTAAGGGGGATGACATAATGGACCAAGAAAAGAAAAACTATTATATAGATGTTGGCACCGGAGAAATTTCCAGGAGTGTATCGAGCTCGACCTGGAGCTATAAAATCCAGGCAACGGATGAAGAAATAACAGAACTCCGGGAATTGTTTGAACGTAATTATTCGACGGAATGGAAAAACTTCTTGAGAGCACATGTGCCATATCTCGAATATCATCATGACCGTGATAATGATGATTATGATCAAACTATTCAGCAGGTTTATGAAATGATTTACAAACTTGGTGACCAAGAGGCAAAAAACCATATTCAAAGCATGAATATTTTACCAAATGAGGTCTAGCAGTGCAAAGGAAAAACCTATCCACTAGGGTTTTTCTTTTTTTTTCAATTATAATAGGGTTATCAAAGAGTAAGGAAGGGTTTTTTATGATTCAGTTTCTTGATTATTATGGGAATCAGGTCGAGCTTTCATTTTCAAAGGAGGAATTTTTGGAGGAACCTCAGCATGTCATTGTCATTTGCCAGTACGGGGAAGAATGGCTGTTAACGAATCATAAACAAAGGGGCCTCGAGTTTCCAGGCGGCAAAAGAGAAGCAGGCGAAACAGCGGAAGAGGCTGCAAGACGCGAAGTGTATGAGGAGACAGGGGCAATTCTGGGGGAATTAACATTTTTGGCGATGTACAGGGTTTCAGATGAGCAGGGTTCCTTTGTTAAGGCAGTATACCGGGGGAATGTGGAAAGGCTCGAAGAAACAAACAGCTATTACGAAACCGGCGGACCGTCAATCGTCTCGGGAGACCTGTTAAATAAGCGATTTGGAGAGGAATACAGTTTCATTATGAAGGACCGGGTTATCGAGGAGGTCATGGAACATATGGAAAAAGAATAGCAGAAAGCCCTGGAGCATCCTGCTATTCTTTGATTAATTTTTCCTCCAACAAATCAACCAGGTGGTACATAATTGTTGCAATCACGGCGATGACCAGCAGCGATAAAAAAACGAGGGTAAAATTAAATACCTGAAAGCCGTAAATAATCATATATCCCAGTCCCTTAGAGGATACGAGGAATTCCCCTACAATAACCCCGACCCATGACAAGCCGACATTGACTTTTAAGGTGGAAATGATGGTTGGGAAGCTCGCAGGTAGAATGGCTTCCTGAAAGCATTGCATACGTGTTGCACCAAAGGTTTGAAGCACTTTTAAGTAATTTGGGTCCACTTCTTTAAATGATGTGTAGACTACGATGGCAGTGATAATAACGGAAATGATGACACCATTGGCAATAATCGATGTGTACCCGGGACTTAAGGCGACAATGATGACGGGTCCTAAAGCTACTTTGGGCATCGCATTAAAAATGACTAAATAAGGGTCAAGTATTTTTGAAATCATGGGAGACCACCAGAGAATTGCGGCAATTATCACGCCAAGCAGGGTACCAATAAGAAACCCGGCCAGTGTTTCTAATACCGTAACTCCTAAATTCGTTAACAGTGACCCGTCTTGAACTTTTTCTAAAAATAAGTTCCATATTTTCGAGGGAGAACTGAAAACAAGAGGGTCAATCCACTGCTTTTGGCTGAGAAACTCCCAGCTTCCAAAAAAGACAATGAAGATGATGGCCTGATAAAACCGAACCCATTTTTTTTCAATTATTAAAGACTGGAGATATTTTTTATGGAGGAGTTCAACTTTACTATGATCAGGATTCAATTGATTCCAGCTCCTTCCATATTGTTTGGAAAATGCCGGGGAAACTATCGTGATTTCTTGCTTCAAAAGGAGATAACCTTCTTAATTCTTCGGGCATTTCAAATGTTTTATAAATTCTGCCTGGACCGGAAGAAAACAAATAGACCCGGTCGCTCATGGCAATGGCTTCGCCAATATCGTGGGTAACCAGAATAGCTGTTTTTCCTAAATCGTCCAAGGTTTTGGAAACTAAATCTTCGAGCTTTAGTTTTGTTTGATAATCAAGTGCTGAAAAAGGCTCATCGAGCATCAGCAGTTTTGGTTCCGTTGCAAGTGTCCGGACAAGGGCAACGCGCTGCCTCATCCCGCCCGATAATTGTTTGGGCAGAAGTTTTTCCACACCGCCAAGGCCCATTTGGGAAAGCAGGCTAATTGCAGATGATTTTGTTTTTTCATTCAACTGTTTGGATAATTTCAAGCCTAACAGGATATTTTCTTCAATCGTTTTCCATGGAAACAAGTAATCCTGCTGCAGCATATAGCCGATTTCATTTTGGGCGGTAAACACCGGTTTATCATTTAATAATACGGTTCCTTGTGTTGGTTTGAGCAGGCTTGAAATGATCGATAGCAGGGTTGTCTTTCCACAGCCGCTTGGGCCAAGGAAGGAGACAAATTCTCCCTCCTGAACTGTTAAGGAAATATCGGAGAGGGCCGAGGTGGCAGAGATTTTGGTGAAATAGGTATGATGTATGTCTTGAACGGATAAAAAACTCATACAGCCTGCCTCCCCTTCCTTTTATTTTTTCATGATTTTTTCAGCAATACTTGTGTTGACAAGGGTGTCATGTTTCACTTCTTTTGGAAGTTCACCTGCTTCTTTCATAATGTTTTGCAGATTGTTCCACTCTTCTTCATCCAAGATGGGGTCTGCTGCATAGGAGCCTTGGTTTTTATATCGCTTGATGACTGTTGCCATAATGTCTAAATCGGTATCAGGGAAATAAGATAGGACTGTTTTGGCTATTTCCTCGGCACTGTGCTTATTGACCCACTGCTGTGCTTTGTAAATGGCTCTTGTGAATTTTTCAATTGTATCTTTATTTTCTTTCATATAGCTTTCTTTGGCCATATAGGTTGTGTACGGGACATGACCAGATTCCTTGCCGAATGATGCGACAATGTAGCCTTTTCCTTGTTTTTCAAAAATACTGGCGGTCGGCTCAAATAATTGAACAAATTCACCTGTGCCTGAGGCAAAGGCATTTGCGATGTTCGCAAAATCAATGTTTTGAATGAGAGTCAAATCACTATGCGGGTCGATGCCATGCTTTTTCAAAACGAATTCTCCCACCATTTGCGGCATTCCGCCTTTACGCTGGCCGAGGAAGGTGGTTCCCTTTAACATATCCCAGGAAAAATGATTGATTTTTTTCCTTGCCACCAGGAAAGTGCCATCTGTCTGCGTTAATTGCGCAAAATTGATGACGGGATCATTGGAGCCTTGAGTATATACATAAATGGACGTTTCTGAACCGACCAAAGCAACGTCAGCTCCGCCAGAGATCAGGGCAGTCATTGTTTTGTCACCGCCCGGGGTGGTCGTCAGGGTAACATCAAAACCTTCTTCCTTAAAGAAGCCTTTTGCTAAAGCGACATATTGCGGGGCATAGAAAATTGAGCGGGTAACTTCCGCTATCCTGACCTTTTTCAGTTTCTTTATCCCTGTTTTTGAATCACTATTGCAAGCAGCGAGCGAAAACATGAGTATAGCAATAAGGAGAAAGGAGAAACTGAATTTTGACCATTTTTTCATGAAGAAACCTCCTTTTAAAGAAAAAAACCTGGGCTATCTCTGCCTAAGATATGGTATGAAAAGGATCAAAATATGTGAATGCCCAGTGACAAAAATGAGGGAAGATTAAAGATGAAACAATTAAATGGAATGATACTTAAAGCCAGTCGGTTTCCTTCGCCCAATCCAAATGTGGAACTGCTGGAAATTACTTATTTTTCAAATGGATTAAGGGTAAAAGGGATGCTGGCCAAACCTAAAATGGTCGGGGATTATGACGGGTTACTGTATTTGCGCGGGGGGATCAAGAACGTCGGCAAGGTCCGGCCTGCCCGGATTGCCCAATTTGCCCAAGAGGGATTTATCGTATTTGCCCCCTATTATCGCGGAAATCAGGGTGGGGAAGGCAATGAGGATTTTGCCGGGGAGGACCGGGAGGATGCGTTTGCAGCCTTTTTATTATTAAAGTCGCTTCCGCAGGTTCGAGATATCCATATTTTTGGCTTTTCCCGTGGAGGCGTCATGGCACTTATGACAGGTATACAGTTTCCTGAAGCAGCTTCTGTTGTGACGTGGGGCGGTGTCAGTGATATGAGCTTAACCTATATGGAGCGGAAGGATTTACGGAGGATGATGAAGAGGGTTATAGGCGGATCACCTGAGAAATACCCGGAGCGCTACGAGGACAGAACCCCGCTTTACAATCTGGAAAAATTGGCGGCTCCTGTCTTGATTATTCATGGTGTGAACGATCAAAATGTCTCAGTGGAGCACGCGTACAGGCTTGAAAGAAGACTGAGAACGCTGGATAAACCGGTTGAGTGCTGGTACTTTGCTGATTATACACATTACTTCCCTCCTGTTGTAAATCGGAAAATCGTTACTGATTTGTGTAAGTGGATGAAAAGTCATGGCAAAAGATGATAAAATGTTGTTATCAAGTGAAGAGGAGCGGATTTTTTATGGGGATGCCCCTTGAATTAAATACGATGATTGTGACAAAAGGCAGAGAAAAACGAGAAGAGGAAAACCTATTTGTTTTAAAAAAAGAAGGTTATCGGCTTTATCCACTCGATATTCCGCTTGATGTAAGAAAGACCATCGAAAGTGATTCCAGCGGCACAGCGGTCATCAAAAAAGTAGAATGGCAAAATAACAGCACCATTTTAACCTATCAATTAGTATCATTGAACTCTACAAACTAAGCCGGTATTCGGAAATGTCTTTAATAAGGCTTCTTAAGGACAAAACTCGGAGAGAACCGAGTCGAAATGTCTTTAATAGAGTGCCTTAAGGACAAAACTCGGAGAGAACCGGGACGAAATGTCTTTAATCAAGCGTCTAAAGGACAAAACAGCGTGAAAATCGGGACGAAATGTCTTTAATCAAGCGTCTTAAGGACAAAACTCGG
>CAYNUT010000168.1:0-6369 GCA_964400595.1 uncultured Neobacillus sp.
AATGGAATATTAAGTTTAGTTATTTTCCTGTTGGAATCGATCCATAAATTCGCTGAATGCTTTACATGCTTCGATTGGAACTGCATTGTATGTCGAGACGCGGCATCCCCCGATTGAGCGGTGGCCATTAACGCCAACAAACCCTTCTTGTTTAGCCATTTCTAAGAACGTATTTTCTAATTCCTTCGTTTTGAGATTAAAGGTGATGTTCATAAGAGAACGGCTGTCCTGGTTAGCCTGCCCAATGTAAAAACCATTACTTGTGTCGATCGCATCATAAATCATTTTTGCTTTTTTCTCATTTAGCGCGGATAATACCTCCAATCCACCCAACTCTTGTGCCCAGTTAAGTACCTCCCCGAGCATGTAAATGCCGAAGGTTGGAGGGGTGTTATATAAAGAATTGTTCTTCGCATGTGTGGTGTACTTTAACATCGTTGGGATGTTTGTGTTTGCTTGTTCAAGCAGGTCCTTACGGATAATCACGACTGTCACGCCAGATGGACCAAGGTTTTTCTGAGCGCCGGCATAAATAAGGGCAAACTTGCTGACATCAATCGGCTTGGAAAGAATATCACTCGACATGTCAGCAATTAGCGGAACTTCTCCTGTGTTCGGGAATTCCTTCCACTGCGTACCGTAAATCGTATTATTTGAGGTAATATGCAAATAGGCATCCTCTTTTTGATAGTGAAGGTTATCAAGCTTTGGTATGCTCCGATAGTTTTCTTTTTTTGTTGTCGCTGCATGATAAACTTCTCCAAATAATTTTGCCTCGGAGAACGCCTTTTCTGACCAAGAACCTGTCATAACATATGCAGCCTTTGCACCCTCAAGTAAAAAATTCATCGGAATCATCGAGAATTGAAGACTTGCTCCGCCTTGCAGAAAAAGAACCTCATAATCATGTGGAATAGAGAGTAGTTTTCTTAAGCTGCTAATCGCTTGATTATGCACCTCCTCATAGGCTTTGCTCCGGTGGCTGAGTTCCATCACAGACATGCCGGTGCCGCGGAAATCAATTAATTCTTCCTGTGCTTTCTCCAATACGGAAATGGGCAGGGCAGAAGGACCTGCATTAAAATTATAGGTACGATTTACTTGTAGTTTCATTTAAACACACCCCAAGTTTAATTTACTTGAATATAACATATTTTTTAAAAATTGTGTTTTTTTAAATAAAGTTTTTCAAAAAAGAACAACTACTATACAGTAATATTGTTATGTAAACCAAAAGTATTTTTTAAAATAATAGTTGAGTGGAAGAAAATAGATAAAGGATTGAAGCATATAAGAAGTAAATGGACACTAAGTGATTGATCAATTAACTAGTTTCAATTATTAGAATTTCCAGTTTTGAAAAAAAATCAACACTTAAAAGGAAACATATGTTCTAATTGCTGGATAATATGGTAAACTATAATTGCAATAGAATAGATTTCTCAAGGGTGGTTGGCACATCCCCAAACAGGAAGGGGGGTGATGCTGGATGACGGTGTTTCAGGCATTAATGCTGGCAATATCATTTGCAAGTTTAATCATAGCGATTCTGTCATTTCATAACCAAAAAAAATAATCCACCCTTGAGTTAGCACGCTCTGGTGGATTATTCTCTACCCAGCCAGCCCCTTTGAGGGACCTGTCTATTGCCGGACCGGACATGGTTCCAGCCATGTTCGGTCTTTTTTAATATATGCAGTTCTTAATTACATTATAACCAATAATTGAGAAAAAGAAACTATTAAATGGGATTATACAAACCATTTCTGACTGTTATTCTTGTTGAATGATAATACCCCGGCTTTATTCTGTCTATCTGAAGTATGTAAATACTTTTACTTAACAAATGAATGTACTTATCAGTTGAATAAAAGAATTATTGAACAAAAAATTTTTCAAAAGGAATTTATTGCAGGAAAGTATCATCCTTTAGTAGAACAAAGATTATATTTATTTTTTTGTAGACGATAAATGTGTTAGAAAGGAAGTTTTCTATGCGTTTAAACACAGAACTATGTGAAATACTGGGGATTGCTTATCCAATCATTCAAGCTGGAATGGCTGGGGGTCCGACTACAGTCAATTTAGTTGCCAATGTCTCAAATGCAGGTGGTTTGGGAACGTTGGGTGCGGCCTATATGAAACCGGAAGAAATTAGAACGGCAATTCGCAGAATAAAGGAGCAAACTGCAAAGCCGTTTGCAGTGAACTTGTTTTGTACTGATTGGCAGGATCATTATGAAGGGGTGGAAGAGTCACAGAAAGTGCTGAATGCGATTCGGGGAAAGTTAGGTATGAAGGGATTAGAACAGCAAGTAGTAACTAGCAACTTTTGTGATCAACAATTTGAAGTCATAATGGAAGAAAAAGTACCCGTAATTTCTACTGCGTTCGGTGTTCTTCCCCGCGATAAAATGGCGGCAGTCAAGGATAAGGGCGTTATTGTTACCTCGATGGTCACGACTGTACGTGAAGCCCAGCTGGCAGAAGGTGAGGGGGCAGATATCATCATTGCGCAGGGGAGTGACGCAGGGGGGCATCGCGGAACCTTCAAAATTGAAAAGAACACAAATGGAGCTATAATTGGAACCTTTTCGCTGGTCCCGCAAGTGGTAGATGTTGTTTCAATACCGGTGGCTGCTGCTGGCGGGATCATGGACAGCCGCGGCCTCGTTGCAGCCTTGGCATTAGGAGCACAAGGGGTGCAAATGGGAACGGCATTCTTAACTACTGTTGAATCGGGTGCTTACCCAGCATATAAACAGGCATTAATCAATAGTACCGAAGAAAGTACGGTTATGACCAACGTTTTTTCCGGCCGTCCGGCAAGAGGAATTAAAAATGCATTTATTGAAGCCTACCAGCATGCTAAAATTCCTCCTGCAACATTTCCAACCCAAAATACATTGACGAGTGACATTCGCAGGGAGGCTGCAATAAAAAATATTCCAGACTATATGTCACTATGGGCTGGCCAGGCTACAAGACTTTCCCGTAACGAAATACCTGCTGAAAAACTGATGAGAGATTTGGTTGCAGGTGCAGAACGAATCCTGTCTAGTAAATAATGAAATGTTAAAAGTCAGGAGCATAAATCCTGACTTTATTTAATGAAGGATTTGTTTTTAGTTTTATATAGTTACTACAAATCATACACTCTTCTTAAAAACTTATTGGAAATTTGATATTGAGGGGATGGGAATGTGAACTTCGAGATGCAAAAAGCGAATATGTTAGCTGAGCAAATAAATGGTTTAATTAAATTTGTAAATAAACATGATGAAGATAAAAATAGTTTTCGGGTAAACCTGGATAAATTGTTTCAAATAAAGCTCATTATGGAAGATTTTAAGTTTCAAATCATTGCCGATGAACTTCATAGAATCAATCAGTTTGATTGGAACGAAAAGTACACATATTATTTAGTTGATCAATTTCGTGAAGGTCTCACCATCATTGATGAATATGTGAAAATAAACTACGATGATTTATTCATTATTGCAGCTCGAGTATATACACTAAATAACCTCATTTCATCATATATCCAAAAAGATTAATGGTACCAATTAATTTACAATAGATTTTTTTGAATACGACCTTTTTTGGAGCACTGAAGTCCTATTTCAGATCACTAGTGATCTATTTCGGAGCACTTTCGTCCTATTTTAGAGCACTAACGACTTATTCCAGAGCACTAACGACTTATTCCAGAGCACTAACGACCTAATTAACAAAACTTACGACTTTCCCTGGATATTAATTAGTAATTGCTGCATCCAGGCCCACCTCGCTGCCTTTTATTAAAATATTGCTATGCGAAAACTATTTGAACCATGCGTTCTTTAAAGGGTCAGTTCACCCCTCCACCAAACAAATACAAAAAAATCCTATTTTAACAAAATAATAACTCTATTGTAATATATCTAAATTTTCATTATAATACTATTAATTACAAATATAGTTTAGTTGGAAAAATTGGATAACCTGCCAACAGCCATCTAACTGGGAGTATATCTATCAGGTACAAGCATCGCAAATGGAAAAACCTTTGGAATGCAGCAAAAGAGGGGAGCACAAGGAAAACACTGTTTAAGGACATAGGATTTGAAACATCTCTGATAAAGTCGTCAATTTTTTTTTAGCATTTCTAAATAGGATATTCCATGATGCATGTTAATCTTATACAAGCGGGGGAAAACTTTCATGAAAAATCTATTAAATAAGTGGAATCAAATCAGTTTGGTAAAACAGATCATAGTGGGTTTGATTATTGGTATTATTATAGCTGTTACTATTCCGGAGGCAGCAAAACCATTAGTCATTTTAGGCTCTTTATTTGTAGGAGCTTTAAAAGCTATTGCACCAGTCTTAGTCCTCTTCTTAGTTATGTCGGCCATTGCGCAGCATAAGAGCGGGCATGAAACGAATATGAAATCCATCATCGTACTTTATCTTTTAGGTACCTTTTTAGCTGGATTAATCGCGGTTATTGTCAGCTTTATTTTTCCTGTAAGTATCACACTTGCTAAGGGCGCAGAGGATTTGGCTGCTCCGGGGGGTGTGACCGAGGTCCTCAAAGCATTACTTTTGAACGTGGTTGATAACCCGGTTAAAGCCATTTTTAATGCGAACTATATCGGAATTCTAGCTTGGGCCGTAGTCCTAGGATTTGCTTTAAAAAATGCTCAGGATACTACAAAAACCCTGATTTCCAATTTTTCAGATGCCGTATCCAAAATGGTTACATGGGTCATCAAGTTTGCGCCACTTGGAATCATGGGTCTAGTGATTGAGTCCATTACGACAAACGGTATTGATTCCTTGCTGAGTTATGGGAAATTACTTGCCGTTTTGATTGGCTGTATGCTTTTTGTGGCGCTTGTTGTCAATCCAATCATTGTGTTCGCTGCTATTCGGCAAAATCCGTTCCCACTTGTATTTAAATGCTTAAAGGAAAGCGGCATTACAGCATTCTTTACACGCAGCTCGGCTGCAAACATTCCTGTAAATATGAAATTATGTGAAAAACTAGGTTTAGATAAAGATACCTATTCTGTTTCCATTCCATTAGGAGCAACGATCAATATGGCTGGTGCAGCTGTTACGATTTCTGTTTTAACACTAGCAGCGGTTCATACACTTGATATTCAGGTGGACATCCCAACAGCCATTATTCTAAGTGTGCTGTCAGCTGTATGTGCTTGCGGTGCTTCAGGGGTTGCTGGCGGCTCCTTATTACTGATTCCACTGGCATGCAGCCTATTTGGTATCCCTAATGATGTTGCCATGCAGGTTGTTGGGGTAGGCTTTATTATCGGTGTTTTACAAGACTCTTTTGAAACAGCTCTTAATTCATCTACAGACGTACTATTCACTGCAACAGCTGATTACAAGAAGCAGCTTAAGGAAGGAAAAATTACTAATATCAATAAAGCAGCTTAAGGAAGGAAAAATTACTAATATCAATAAAGCAGCTTAAAGAAGTGAGCCCTCTATCAGCGAATGATAGAGGGCTTATTTTTACTATAAGACTAATCCAATTTATGATAGACGTATATATGCCTCCTTAATTTAGCATGCATAAATGTCAATTTTAAAAGGAAAATAAATGTGTATTTATTGGATAAGGAGATGTGCTAATGAAAGGAAGTAAATTAAGAGTATTGTTTTTTGCAATGTTTTTAAGTCTGGTATCCTGGTGTGGAACCACTGTACATGCACAGCCCGAAAACCCGCCAACTCTGCAGGGCGGGGCAGAGAAGAAAGAACGGGTTCGCAACCCGGTTTCATTTATCATCTTACAGAAGCGATACCCTGAAACGATTGTACTTAGAGGACCACAAACAGAAAATAAGGTGGCATTAACCTTTGATGATGGCCCTGACCCCCGTTTTACGCCGCAGATTTTAGATGTACTTAAAGAAAACAACATCAAAGCAACCTTTTTCTTAATGGGGGCGAGGGCAAATGCCTATCCTAATCTAGTGAAAAGAATGATAGCCGAGGGCCATATTATCGGGAACCATACCTATTGGCATCCGAATCTGGTGAAACAAGGTGATATCAGTACTCTTCAAAGAGAAGTGACGAAAACTGAAAATACCTTAGCCCCTCTAATTGGCTATCGAACGAAATTGTTCCGTGCTCCTTATGGCTTTTTATATAATGAACTTGTAGAAAAGCTGAAGAGCATGAATTATACGGTTGTTGCCTGGTCGGTGGATTCGCTTGATTGGCATGAAACTCCTCCTGAGCAAATTGCCTATAATGTTATCAGTAATATCCATCCGGGGGCCATTATTTTAATGCATGACGGGGCTGCATGGGATGAAGACCGAACCAATACAATTAAGTCTTTGAGACAAATCA
>CAYNUT010000169.1:0-6353 GCA_964400595.1 uncultured Neobacillus sp.
AAAACCCGGATAGGGGCACTTTTTTATCAGTGTCCGCTATCCGGGGTATAGTTCATTATTATGAACCTGGGCCTTTTCGCAAGCCAAATTGGGCATTTAATTGTCCTTGAATCATCTTTTTTCTAATGTCTTCCTGGTTGTGTTTCTTCTGCGCACGGATCATTTCTTTTCTGATTTCATGTGTCTGGACGCCATCCTCAATTTTATTGGCGATTTCTATTAATAATTCCACATCGGAAAAGGAATATTTGCGGCTCCCTCCTGCAGTTCTCTCTGGAAAGATAAGCCTTCTTTCTTCGTAATAGCGGATTTGTCTTTCAGATAGTCCTGTTAGGTCCTTGACGATTCCAATGGTAATCACCTTTTTGTTTTTGTAGGATGAATCATTAGCCATCTATTCCTCTCACCCCCATGATCTAAATTTGGTCATTATTATACAATATATTATGTTAGATTTATTCACATGGGAATTATTATGTTTTAATTTTGAAGAGCTCGTAAAGGGAAAAAAAACCAGGCTGCAGAGGCCTGATTCTCCTAATTCTAATATTCTCCATCAAATGGTGTAAAGGAAAGATTAAGTCTCCTTTCTACTGCACGAAGGCGCTGGTTGACGCGCTGGAGGCGGCGCTGCAGCTGATTTATTTCTCTTTCCTGCCGTTCATTTTCTCTCTCAAGCCGGTCTACCCGCCGTTCAAGCTGCTGCGGCTGTCTGTTGGGGTCATACACTTGCGGCAGTCCATTAAGCTGATTCGGATCCAGGGGAACGTAGCTGTGATACTCAATTGTTTGGGGCATTTGCGGAACTTGATAGTAGCCATAAGGATTCATTTGGGCATCTCTCCTTGTGTGATATTACCCTATAAAATATGCGGGGGTTTTAGGCAGGTAACGGCAAATGCCTATAAGGAATAAGGTCCCTTCTCAGCAATTTGAGAAGGGACCTGTTTTTTTATCCTGCTGCAGTGCTTCCGCTTTTATACGTTTTTCTGATCTGATTCCGCATAATCCAGCCGGTCATTGGTGCAGCCAGTCGGCATTCCAGTCAGGAGCAACATAGGCACCATGGCCCCAAATACTGCCAAGCTCGTGTCCGCCAATCGACTGCCAAACATTCTGGCCATCCTGGATATCCTTTTTGGTAAACAGAACCGTCCCGTCGGAAACGACTACCTGGTCCGGAATCGGCGGCATCGTATGATAAAGCCTTCCTCCGTAATAACCAAGTATGGCAAATGAAACAATCAAGACAATTGCCAGGCTCATCCATAGTCTTGTATATCGCATGAATACACCTCCATGAAAATACAACATAAATTCCAGCAGGAATTTCATTTTGATTAGAAATCCTAACCAATGCTATTCCCTGGGTTTTATAAAAAATGCATATATTTCATAATTATGGAAGGTATAGTCCTTATAGTTTTTCTATTAAAAATGAAGCATGTTCCGGACGAGACTAACGTATGTTGTAAAGGGACCATTTCCATTGATACTATGCGTATTGCACTTTATTAACGTATTAATATAGTAAAAAAACTAAATGATTGAATATAAAATCAAAAAAAGTTATAATCATTTATAATTCAAAAAATTATAAATTTTTAATTAAATTATTTTTATAATAAAACAAAAGGAGGTCACGAGATGAAAAAAGTAAAATTTGTTGCAACAATTATGGCAGTATTTTTCCTCTTAGTTCTTTCGGCATGTGGAACTAGCAAGACAGGAGGAGACGAGGGCGGAGGCAGCGGTAAGAAGACGCTTAAGGTCGTCACTGATGCAGCATATGCGCCGTTTGAGTACCAGGATAAAGGGGAAGTCGTTGGGTTTGATGTTGACTTTATTAATGCTGTAGCAAAGGAAGCCGGTTTGAAGATTAAAGTCGTGCATGTCGGCTGGGATCCGTTATTTGTGGAATTGGAAAAGAAAATAGCCGATATGGGCATTTCGTCTATCACGATTAACGACGAACGCAAGCAAACCTATGATTTTACAAGACCATACTTTCTATCTACCAATAAAATTCTTGTACCTAAAGGCAGCGATATTAAGAGTGCTCAAGATTTGAAAAATAATAAAACAGTAGCCGTTCAAAATGCCACAACCGGCCAGGAGGCAGTGGAAGGGCTGCTTGGGAAGAACAGCGAAAAAATTAAAAAATTTGAGAATAATAACCTGGCAATCATGGAGCTGAAGAGCGGCGGGGCCGATGCGGTTGTTGCAGATAACACCGTTATTGAACAATACGTCAAAAATAACCCGAACGAAAATTTCGTTGTCATTGAAGATACCAATGCCTTTGAACAGGAGTTTTACGGTGTCATGCTTCCAAAGGGCAGCAAGCTGAAGGCAGATTTGGATAAAGCCATTAATTCCATCATGGAAAATGGAGAATATGCAAAAATTTACAAAAAATGGTTCAAGGTAGAGCCGGATTTAAGCAAATTACCAAAAGAATAGGATTAATAACAAAAGGAAATTGCGTAACTCTTTTACACTAGCGGTTACGCAATTTTTGGTTACATAGGTGAAAAAATTCTTCGAAGGTGGAGATATATAGTTTAATAGGGGGAACAATGGATGAATTTTAGATGGGATATTTTAGCGGAATATGCCCCTTTTTTCCTTAAGGGGACGTTATTGACCATAGGACTTTCACTTGCTGGCATATTAATCGGAACCGTCCTCGGCCTGTTGGTTGGCCTTGGTAAAATGATGAGAAATAAGGTTTTGGCATCGCCGTTTGGGGTGTACATCACCCTCTTCCGCGGCACGCCGCTTCTGGTGCAGATTCTATTAATTCATTTTGCGGTTGTACCGCTTTTTCTCGGAGAAACGAATGCAATTGCGGCTGCTATTCTTACTCTATCATTAAACTCTGCTGCCTATATCGCTGAAATCTTCCGGGCCGGTATTCAATCGATTGACCGGGGGCAGACGGAGGCAGCCCGTTCGCTCGGGATGACCCATGTACAAGCTATGCGCTATATAATCCTGCCGCAGGCAATTAAACGCATGATTCCGCCGCTTGGCAATGAATTTATTGTTTTAATTAAAGAGTCCTCATTGGCATCAATCGTTGCTGCCCCGGAGCTTATGTACTGGGGACGAGCCATGCAGGGCCAATATTTCCGGGTGTGGGAGCCGTATATTACGGCAGCTGTTATTTATCTAGTATTAACACTATCCTTAAGCTTCCTGTTAACACAGCTTGAAAGGAGGATGGCAACAGAATGAGTAATGGATTAGCAGCTGCTCAAAATGTTTCTAAAAGCATGATTGAAGTGAAAAATTTAAAAAAATCCTTTGGCAGCAATGAGGTCCTAAAGGATATTAATGTATCGGTCAAACATCAGGAGGTCGTCGTTGTCATCGGCCCTTCCGGTTCAGGCAAATCCACTTTTCTCCGCTGTCTCAATATGCTTGAGACCATCACAGGCGGCCATGTCTATATCGAAGGAATTGATTTGACCGATAAAAAAACGGATATCAATAAGGTGCGGACCGAAGTCGGCATGGTGTTCCAGCAATTCAACCTCTTTCCGCACAAAACGGTAATTGAAAATATCATGCTTGCCCCATTAAAGGTACGGAATGTTCCAGTAGAAAAAGCAAAAGCAAAGGGCTTGGAGCTTTTAAGAAAAGTCGGGCTCGAGGATAAGGAGGAAGCCTATCCGGATTCGTTATCAGGCGGGCAGAAGCAGCGGGTCGCAATTGCCCGGGCCCTTGCGATGGAGCCGAAAATCATGCTTTTTGATGAGCCTACTTCAGCGCTCGACCCGGAAATGGTCGGAGAGGTGCTTGAAGTTATGAAGCGGCTGGCCAAAGAAGGCATGACAATGGTCGTAGTCACGCACGAAATGGGCTTTGCCAAAGAGGTTGGCGACCGCGTCCTTTTCATGGACGGCGGTCTAATCGTCGAAGAAAATATCCCGGAGGAATTATTTGATCATCCTAAAGAGGAACGGACAAAGGCTTTTTTAAGCAAAGTACTATAAAAAAATGGGTGTCAGGCACCATGTGAATTCTTCACATGGTGCCTGACACCTTTTTGTATGCGGCTCATTCCAGCAGCATGTATGCAAGTCGTTCAATCGCACGTTTTAAATAGCGGTAATAGGTGCTTAACGATAGATTCAATCTTGCAGCAATGGTTTCATGATTTGCGGTCTTTTTCAGATAAGCGTGGGTTAGGATGGCTGCGAGTGTTTGGTCATCCTCGGCTCCATGTTCCATTTTTTCAATTGCAATGCTTATTTGTTTTCGTAAACCATTCAGTTTAGTTTTATCGGCAAGTGCAGGGAAATCTCCCAGGATGGCTGCGGTGATTTCTTCCGATTCAGCTTTGTGATAGGAGATTAATAGTTTTTTCAACAACTTGCACATTTCTGTCATTCCCCTATTTGACTCCGCCTTGGCTGGTTCCAGCGATCGTGTGATCGCTCTTGAGAGGTCGCTGTTTCTTAAGTCAAGCTGGAGGAATGCCATTGGCGATTGATTTGTATATTTTTTATTGTACCAATCAAACTGTTGGAAGCCTAAGGAACGAAAGAGTTCAGCAAGGTCCGGAAAAGGGGAAACTACATTAATTAGCGTGTCCTCTGCCAGATTGGAAAAAATGTACCTGAGAATAAAGGAGGTAACGTCCGGGTCATGCTGCGGATCAGCTGAAATCACCCAAATTAAGTACTCCTTTTTCTGAAGCGTTGACCTTTTAATATATTCTTGATAAACAGGATTTTTTAAAAAAAGCGGCCGGGTCTGTTCATTCAATGGAACAAATGTAAGAAAGCCAACGATTTTGTTGTGATAGCGCACGCCTATGAACGAATCGGGTTCCGTCTGCCAAACCTCCTGGAAATATTGCTCCTGTTGCCATTGATCAGGCAAAAAAGGCTTGAGTGAAACAACAAAGCTGCGAAACATATCCATGAGGATGGGGATATCTTTTTTGCTGACGGGTCCTGGGATAAATTGCCGGTTGCTTGCGCCGAATCCAAACCTTTTGACATAACCGTTTTGGTTAACATGGAGTGTGTTTAAAACATACGGGAGCTTTTGTTCGGCCGGCAGGATTTCTAATTTTTTCTTAAGTGCAATGGTTGCCCTTTTTAAAAGAGACTCATATTTTTCCGGGCTTCTTACAGACAGGTCAGTGTTCAGCCATTGCCGGATGGCATCATTTACGCGCCAGCAGCCATTTTCACTTAATTCGATATATGGGAGCTGGCAAAATTGATGGAATTGCGCAGGAGAAAGCTCCTGCTCGTAAATACTTGTTAACAGTTCATAATCGAACCACCAAAACAGGGAGCCTGCTATTAACATTTCCTGATGATGAATGATTTCGTTGGATGCGGATAATAGCTGCCTGCTGAGAGAATAAAGAAATTGCCGGAAAGCATCGTTGTTTTCACAAAAAATTCCTCCGTTCAGCTCGACAATATCACAAATTACGTGAAGGGCTAATGGAACTCCTTTGGCGTAAAATTCAATATAGTAACGGGATTCCTTATCGGTGATGCCTCGTAAATTTAGATATTCCTGAACGGTTTGTTTCTTTAGGCAGCCAATTTCTATCGATTGAATTAAGCTGATCCAGCCGGGAGAACGAAGCCAGTCAGCCGGCAGGGGAAACCTGGAGGATGTTATAATCCTTACTCCCAATGATAATAGCGGGATCCATTTTTCCCTAAACCATTTATGAATCGGGGTCCAAAGTTCAAATGAATCGAGAAGGAGGACAATCCTTTCCGATTCATCGGATATTTTATTCAGGATATTCGCCAGATTTGCCTCGTTTATTTCAATGTCAGTGGGGATTGCGGATTTGTTTCTGAAGCTGTGGATTTCCTCCCATAGATCAGAGAGGAAGGATTCCTTTGTGTGGTAGCCTTCCATTCCGCTCAAATAGATAATTTCAGATTCCGTATGTATGGTTTGAAATCTTTTCAACAGCGTAGTTTTGCCTATTCCAGCGGATCCATATAGATGAAGAAGGCTCCATGATGGATTCGTAAGACTTACCTCCGTCATCACTTTTATGTCCGCTTCTCGGCCGACGAACCATTGATTTTCCATTTTGGAGAGCAGATTGGCTATTTGCATCATTGAAACACCTCCATTTCGTTGCGACTTGAGTGAGAGTTTGAGAGTAATTTGACATTGAAGCTGACAGTTATTTTTTTTTATAATCCTTTTTGTGGAACAAAATGTTCTTAATAACATTATAAGAGGAGATTTAGAAAATGAAAAACAAAACGTTAAAACTTTTATCTGGAGCAGCGTTGGCAGCATTATTAGCTCTTCCGGCAGCAGCAAGTGCATCACAGCAGGAAAATGGCATTCAA
>CAYNUT010000170.1:0-6257 GCA_964400595.1 uncultured Neobacillus sp.
GCGGAAGGCGCGAGACTCCTGCGGGAGTACGGGGCAGGGGAGACCCCGCAGGCGCGTTAGCGCCGAGGAGGCTCCACGGCACGCCCGCGGAAAGCGAAGCGCCTGGAGCACAGATCAACTGCCTAGTTGAAAGCCTAAAATTAATAATTTTATAACAAATTTACGTGGTGAATTATTAAAAAATGCTAATGAAATAAAAGGCTGTCGAAAAAATTTCGACAGCCTGAGGTATCCAAGTTAATGGGTACCTTATTTTTATGGTTTGATTAATTTACCTGTTTTCCTAAGCTTGGCGGTAATAATTTTACACTTTCATAAACTTTCCCAAGCTTTTCTTCTCCTTGTGTAAAGAGGTCATCACCAGCATCAAGCGCAGGTTTATCTTTCTTGAATTCGTCAGCCTTTGCTTGATAGGATGCAGCATAATCCTTTAATGCACCCTCAAGATCAGCTTTTTGGTCTTTTAATGATTCAGGAATCTGCAGGCTGTTAAGCTCTGCAGCTACAGCTGCGGCTGATTCACTTGCTTTCGCCTTTTCTTCTGGAGTTGGCAGTTCTTCAGGCTTTGCGTCTTCTTTTGATGCTTTTGCTATGTAGGCATTTAAGTCGGCATCTTTTGCGTTAATTTTGTTTCCAAGATCCATATAGAACTTGACTAATTCCTTTTTTACATCCACTTTTGGTGCTGCAGCTTCTTCAGTTTTTTTCGTATCCTTCTTTTCTGTTTTAGTTTCTTGACTGCCTGAACATGCAGCAAGACCAATAGACATTGTAAGAGCTGTCAGTAATACCAAAAACTTTTTCATTTCAATTCCCCCAATTCTCTATTTTTTAAACCTTTTTTATTTTACAACATTTTAGTAGACGATGGAAATAAAAAAATGATTCAAAAATAATATTTTTCTAAAATTAACCAATATTATTTATATTGCTAATTAACATTCTGCTTTTTCCTATTTCACACAAAAAAAACAATATAATACAAACTACAATTAATACCATGTTTATTTTATTATTCAGAAAATTAGCAATAAATTGTGAACTTTATTACAAAGATAAAACTTTTTGTATATAATAAAGATAACACTTCCCCATATCTCTTACTTGTTTCTCATAGATTTCCATACCAGTTTAAGAAAGGAGTTGGACATCTTGGAACATTCGCGCCCTCAGGTGGAATTATTTCATTTAACTTTTGATTTATCCATAATCCTGACCACCACTGCCGCTTCCCTAATAGTTTTCCTCATAGCCTATTTGTTTACAAGAAAAACCAGGACATACATACCGAACAAATGGCAAAATTTCATGGAATGGATTTTGGAATTTGTTAAAGACATCATGAATAATTCAATGGCAATTTCCAATAATTTATTCATTTTGTCAACAGGAATATCACTTTTAATGTATCTTTTCATTGCCAACCTTATGGGGATCCCTTTTTCCTTTGTAACTTCTGGTGAACACTCGGTTGCATGGTGGAAATCCCCGACAGCAGATGCGCATGTTACAATGACACTGGCCATCATGATTATTGCCTACACACACTTCCTCGATATCCGCTTACATGGTTTCAAGCATTTTGTACTAAGCTTTTTCAAACCTTTTAAAGTTTTATTTCCAATCAATGCTATAGAACAGCTTGCCACTACGCTAACGTTAGGTCTAAGACTGTTTGGGAATATTTATGCTGGTGAAGTGATGCTTGCGCTGTTAGCTAGTGCTGTTACCCATGGTTTAGTTATTGCAGCACTTGCTTCCATTCCCCTGATGGTATGGCAGGCATTCTGCATTTTTATTGGAGCGATTCAAGCCTACATCTTTGTCACATTAACAATGGTTTATATTGCTCACAGATTAACATAATAAATTGAAAGGTGTGAATGTTTTGGGTGATATTACATTATTTGGTCTGCCTATTTCATTAGGAACCATGCTCTATCAAGCAATCATTTTTACCATTCTGGTTTTTGTTTTAAAGAAGCTTGTATTTAAGAAACTTGTTGGGATCCTTGACAACAGAAAGCAGCACATCGAAAATCAGCTGCAGTTAACCGAGCAGTATAAACTTGAGGCAGTAAAAAATCTTGAAACTAGCGATAACATCCTCAAGCAGGCTAAAATAGATGCTAGAGAACTCATGAAACATAGCGAAAAAGAGGCGGCACTGATTATTCAAGATGCAAAAGAGGAGGCAAAGCAAATTCGAAAAGAGGCAAAAGAAGAGGTATTCCATACACGTACCCGTTCCTTTCCACAAAACGACCAAGTGAAGGGGGCGTAATGATGAAGCACAGGTTTATGAAAAACTTGGGTAGAGTGACGGAGAATCTTGAATTAGGCTTTGAAGAAAAATGGATTTACGTTCATTACACAAAGGGCTCTATTGAAAAAACAGCATGCCTTTTGAAAAATGAGGATAAATCGGAAGAAGAATATCTACAGGGTTTTTTTAAAGACAATAATGTTTCCGAAGAAATGATGAAAGAAGTCAGGAAGTTTTTAAAAAATAACAAAACCGATTATGACACACATTGGAACGAGTTTACGAACTTTCTTATGAAAACCCTTTCCTTGAATATGGTTTTTGGCATAACCATAGCGATTTGTGTGTATGGCGGTTATAAATTGGGTGTATTCTTAGACGGCCGTTACGATATCTACCCAACATTTACATTAATCGGAACTTTTTCCGGTATAACAATTGGGGGTGTTACTGTGTATTCCATGATTCAAAAATACTTTAAGGCTCCCTTACAAAAAAGAAAACAAAAGGAACTGCCTGCTATTACTGATCCCGTGGATGACAAAACGTACTCGGTTATTGATGTAACCTTAGAGGATGTCCGGAAGGCTGTCAGGACCTTTTCCGATAATTTGCCAAAAGGTGTTTATCGGACCATTCTGGTTCAAGATGATAATAGTATTGATTTTAAACAACTTGCTTCCATTTTAGGTGGCATACCCTCAAAGCCATTTTATATGTCAAAGGAAACATATGATTTGTTTGAAAAGGATGAGAAACTAATAGCGGTAGAAATGGACATTGTTCAGAGGGCTGTCGATCAATATGTCAAAGAGCAAAAACAATATCCTATGTTAAGGTTTGATCCCGACCATAGGGTAAATTATTTTCAGCTGTTACAAGATAAATATTTGAAAATGGAACCAAAAACGCAATTCTTCATTACTGACCTTGATGGTCTTGTTACCCATATTAAACCAAAGAAAAAAACCTCCTCTCAGTAGAGAGGAATTTTTTTTTGCTTTTTTCCGCAATACTGAGATAATAGCATTAGACAAATTTTATATACGAGAGGTACTAAGATGTTTAATAAGAAAGGAAAATCGGAGCATTTAGCGACTATTTCACTGGCTGTCATGGCAGTTGGATTTATTGCGACAATACCGTTACCGCCGTCATTTTTAAGGACCATTCTCCAGGGTGGCTTTGAAGCAGGACTTGTCGGGGGGCTTGCTGACTGGTTTGCCGTAACAGCTCTTTTCCGGCATCCACTTGGGCTGCCGATTCCACATACGGCTCTTTTGCCCAAAAATCGCAGTAAAATAATCGCTAAAATCATTTCCATGCTTGAAAATGATTGGTTGACAAAGGAAAGTATCCGCGAAAAAATTGCCACTATTCCATTTGCGGAAAAAATCTTTGCCCTGCTCGACAAGGAACTTTCTTCAGAACCGGTGAAGACAAGAATAATCGCACTTATTCATCATTTAATAAAGATGATTGAAATCAAAAAAGTTGGACCAATCATTGAAAAAGAACTAAAGTCAGGGCTGCAGCAAATAGAAATAAAGCACTATCTTCCCTTACTCATAGATCAAATTACCATTAGAAAATACGATGAAAAAACACTTGATTTCATCCTTAATGAAATTGATGACTGGGCTAAAAAAGATAGTACCAAATACAGACTTGGCGGATTAGCGGTTGATGCGATTGAAAATATTAAAGCTGATGGCTTTATGCAGTTTGCTTTGAAATCATTTACTAATCTCGTTAATGAAGAAAAGTTAGGAAATATTATACAAAGCCTTATCTTAAAAGGTGTCGATAGTTATCGCGACCCCTATAATCAAAATCGCATTACTTTAATGGGACACATTCAGCTAAAATTGCAAAGCTTGAAAAGTGATGAAAAAATTCATCACGAGCTCGAGCAATTTAAATCTCAGTTAATCGAAAGATGGGAACTTGGGGGAAAAATCAGCGAATTTTTAACCGGAATTCAGCAGAAAGCCTATGAATTTGTAGAGCAGCCAAGCTTCTACGATGAATATATTCTTCCAATCATTAGAAATAGTTTAACTGAAATAAGAACAAATCATGCTAGAATCGAGCAGCTTGAAACATGGATAAAGAAGCAAATTTCTATTTTTGTTGATAAAAATCATTCCAAAATCGGTAAACTAGTGGAAGAGAATTTAGAAAAACTGGACACGGAAACACTAATATACATGATTGAAACCAATCTCGGAAAAGATCTGCAGTGGATTCGGGTCAATGGGGCTGTGTGCGGATTTTTGATTGGACTCGTTCTAGTAGGCATAAAAGCTCTATTTTAATATTAACTTTTTGAACACCTTGATTTCAGGGTGTTTTTTTTGTCCATTTAAAATGGTAGTTCTTTTTCAATTCAATCCCACATATTTAGTACTGTAGTCATAATTTTTATATTTAAAAAGGAGGCGGAAAGATGGGCGTAAGGTTTATAAAGATTTCGGTATGTTACTTTGTCATAGGGGTTTGTTTAGGCATGTATATGTCAATGACAGAAAAATTTGATTACACACCTGTCCATGTCCATATTAATTTATTGGGTTGGACAGCAATGACTCTTGCCGGCCTTATTTATGTTGCTTTTCCAAAAGCTGGAGAAACCACACTGGCAAAAATTCACTTCTGGATTCATAATATTGCTTTTCCAGTTATGATGATTTCGCTTGCCCTATTAGTTTCTGGTGTAGACTCTGCAGGTCCTGCCATCGCTGTCAGCGGCACATTAGTGGTTCTAGGCATCATTCTATTTGCGATCAATATCCTTAAAAATGTTAGAAATGCATAAGATCAATAAAACGCTGCAGGCATTCTGCAGCGTTTTGTCATGTTCGGCAAGTTTTCTAAGGTATGTAGGGATTAAGGGCAGCTTTTCTTAACTTATCGATTCTTTCAGTGGATAAATCAGTGAAGTCGTAGTTGTAAATAGCTCCTTCCCAATCCCCATACATCGGATTAGGAAACACAATCAGCTTTCTACCGAATTCCTCTTTATGTTTCTCTGCAGCCTGCTGTCTTCCCGCTGCTGACAGTCCATCAAAGCCGCTGAAATCTCCGAGGTTGTCCCCAAATAAGAGGATAATATCATATGTTTTAGCTACTTTGGCACGGCGTACCTCCTTGCTGTTTTCCCTTCCCTGCTGTAATAAAACATGCTCTGAATCCGCCTGTGGTGCCCCAACGGCTTGTAAATTTTTAATTGTCGCGTCCTTCTGCCTTTCGTTTCGATTCGAAATGTAGAAGATTTCCACACCCATGGAATCAGCGTAATGCAAAAAATGAAGTGCTCCCGGAAGAGGCTTCGCATTTGCCCTGCTAAACCAATCATTCCAGTCCAGCGGGTTTCCCTTTTCTGAGAGAATCAGCCATGCCTGGTAGGGACTGTTATCAAGGATCGTCTCATCAATATCAAGAACAATCGCTGGTTTTAAGCCTTTATTCTTTGGCCACTTGCTTAATATTTCATCCAGTCTCATTTTTCCAATATTGTAGCCTTGATAATATAAAGCTTTTGCCTCTGCCGACTTCTGAAACCAAAGCACGGACATGGTATTTTGTTCACGCAGGCCTGCCATCGTTTGCGCATTTGCTTCAATACGAAACAATGAAAAAGATATTGCCATAGCAGCAAGCGAGTATAGAAATTTCCTCATGATATCGGACCTCCTTAATTTTTACAATGTTAGTATGTGAAAAAATAAGGATTCCATTAATAAATGAGGCCCATTTCTGGACCTCACTTTTTTAAACGACTCGTTTTTTTGCAGCAGCTGTGGAATTTTCCTCTCTCTTGTGAAGCCCTTTTCCATAATAAAATGCAGTTAAAAACACCAGCCAAAGCGGGCCAATCACTAAAGCAATTCTCGTATCCGGGTTATAGGCCATCAATCCAATGACAAAGGCCAAAAACGCTAGTGAGATATAGGAGGTATAAGGAAAAAGCGGAACTCTATATTTCAAT
>CAYNUT010000171.1:0-6214 GCA_964400595.1 uncultured Neobacillus sp.
AAGTTAAAAAAGCAGATTGCAACAATTAATTTAACAGTCTGCAACCTGCTTCTTTCTTAATCCAGCTTCTCCCCTTCTAAAACCCCTGATTCCTTCAGCTGATGTCGCAGGTACTCATAATCAGGGGAGGCCCAGAAAATTTCCGACTGAATCAGCATCACAGCATCACTTCTTGCTGTTTCGAGTGCGCGGTAATCGTGAACCATATCGGCGATTTTAAATTCAGGGACACCGCTTTGTTTTCTGCCGAAGAAGTCACCAGGCCCCCTTAGCTCCAAATCCTTCTCGCTGAGAACAAAACCGTCGTTTGTTTCCGTCATGATCCTCATTCGCTCCTGGCCCACTTCGGATTTTGGGCTGGCAAGCAAAATGCAATAGGATTGGTCGCTTCCACGTCCCACCCGGCCACGCAGCTGATGGAGCTGAGAAAGTCCAAATCTCTCTGCATCATAAATGACCATCATCGTCGCATTCGGCACATTCACCCCTACCTCTACAACAGTCGTTGATACAAGGACCTGCACCTGATTTGAACTAAATTCCTTCATCACAGCTTCTTTTTCTTCCGAGCTTAATCTTCCATGCATTAGCCCGACATGGAAGCGTGATTGAAAATATTGTCGTAATGCTACGTGGACATCAATGGCATTTTGCACATCCAGCTTGTCCGATTCTTCTATTAAAGGGCAAATAACATATGACTGATGTCCATTTCTTAATTCCTTTTCGACAAAAGCCAGGACACGCTCCAGCATTTCCGGTTTTGCCCAGTAGGTTTCAATCGTTTTTCTCCCTGCCGGCATCTCGTCAATGACGGAAACATCCATTTCGCCAAAAACAGTAATCGCCAATGTTCTGGGAATTGGTGTGGCAGTCATAAACAGAACATCGGGATTCTCCCCCTTCTCCCGGAGGATTCTCCGCTGTTCAACCCCAAAGCGGTGCTGCTCATCGGTAATACATAAACCTAATCTTGTAAAGGTGACCTCATCCTGAATTAGGGCATGCGTGCCGATTAAGACGTCCACTTTCCCTTCAGCCAGCTCCTGCAAGATTTCTTTTCTCCGCTTACCTTTTATCGAGCTGGTTAAAAGTTCACATCTGACATTAAAAGGTTCAAGCAGCTGTTTTAACGATTCGGCATGCTGCTCCGCCAAGATCTCTGTCGGTACCATTAATGCCCCTTGAAAACCTGCCGTTACGGATGAATATAAAGCAATCGCCGCCACGACCGTCTTACCTGAACCAACATCTCCCTGAAGCAGCCTGTTCATCCGATAAGGGGATTTGAGGTCTGACAGGATTTCATCCACAACACGTTTTTGTGCACCTGTAAGTGGAAAAGGAAGCGCTTGGATAAATCCCTGCAGCTTCATCAAGTCATACTGCTGCATGATACCGGGGGAATTCTCCCGTTCAAATTTTCTTAAGGCCTGCATCTTTAATTGGAATACGAGAAATTCTTCAAATACAAAGCGCCGTCTCGCCTGTTTCACATCCTCTTGATCCATAGGAAAATGAATGGCATTAAGGGCATCTTTAAGGCCAAGCAACCGATATTTTTTTAAGAATATTGCTGGCATCGTTTCTTCAATATCTTTTTCATATTGTTTTAATGCCAAGCCAATAAATTTCCGCATTCCTTTTGTCGTTAATTTTCCTTTTATTGAATAAACAGGCTCGAAGTTATTCTGTTTTGTATTCGGACCCAATTGCAGTTCATTTGCCGTGATCGTTTGCCGGTGGGCATCCCATTTTCCTGTGACAGTTATCGTTTCATTGATGATGATTTTATTTTTCAAATACGGCTGATTAAAAAAGACTACTTTAATGAGATATGTGCCGACAAACATTCTAATGGTTAATTTTGATTTCTTCCTGCCATAATAGACAAGAGAAGGCTCACTATGAACCTTCCCCTCAACGGTCACTTTTTCATCATGCTGTACTTCTGTCAGCTCCCGGAGACGATAATCCTCATAACGATAAGGAAAATACCCGAGTAAGTCCCTAACTGTAAAGATTTTCATTTCCGAAAAAATTTCCGCTGTTTCTTCCCCAATACCTTTTAGAACCGTTATGGGCTGATTTAAATTTGCCTTCACTTTTGCACCCGGGAAATCCCGAAGATTTTCGCTTCAAGTAATCGCCCAGAAGGAGTATCCGCAAGGCCTCCCTGAGCTGTTTCCCTTAACGCAGACGGCATCGATTGTCCAATTTTATACATCGCGTCGATCACCTCATCACAAGGAATCCGGCTCTTAATTCCCGCTAAGGCCATATCTGCTGCGACCATCGCATTGGCAGCACCCATTGCGTTTCTTTTGACACATGGAACCTCTACTAATCCGGCAACAGGATCGCAAACTAAACCAAGCATATTTTTTAAGGTAATCGCCATTGCTTCGGCACATTGTTCAGGGGTACCGCCTGCCATTTCCACGATGGCTGCAGCTGCCATTCCGGATGCAGAGCCAACCTCGGCCTGGCATCCCCCCGCAGCACCTGAAATCGACGCGTTATTGGCAACAACAAAGCCGAAGGCACCAGCGGTAAATAGAAATGAAATCATCTGTTCCCTTGACGGGTTCAACTTATTCTTTACTGCAAACAAGGTTCCCGGAACAACTCCGGCAGAACCTGCGGTCGGTGTGGCGCAAATTGTGCCCATCGCGGCATTTACTTCATTTGTCGCCACCGCTTTGCTAACGGCATCAAGAATCGTTTCTCCTGATAAGAAATTACCCTTATCAATGTATTTTTGTAAAAGGACAGCATCGCCGCCTGTTAATCCCGAATGGGATTTTACCCCTTTTATTCCCCGTTCCACAGCCTCTTCCATCACTCGGAGATTTCTATCCATGAACGAGAGAACCTCTTCCCTGGAGCGTCCAGTTATTTCGATCTCCTGCTCAATCATGATTTCGGAGATTTTTCTATCTTGACTGGCGGCAAGTTCCACCAATTCTGCTACATTCCGGAACACACATTTCACTCCTCTTTGCTGTTCTCTGTTTAATCCACTATTTTTGTTACTTTTAATATATTCGGAAGCTGTTCAAGTTCCCTTATCAAGCTATCATCAATATTTTGATCCACTTCAATCGTCATGAGGGCAAGCTTGCCTTTTTCTTTTCGGGAAACCTCCATATGACCTATATTAATTTCATATTTGGCAAGTGTATTGGCAACACCTGCGATCGCCCCAAAACGGTCATTATGCACAACCAGGATGGCTGGATGGTTACCGGAAAGCTTTAGATCGAATCCATTTAACTCCGTAATTTCAATTTTTCCCCCGCCAATGGAAATTCCCACTAATTCCAGCTCTCCATTTTGATCACCGACAATTATTCGAGCTGTATTCGGATGATCAGTGACGGCTTCTTCTTCTATGAAGCGGAGCTTGATGCCCCGTTCCTTGGCAATTTCAATTGCATTTATTATTCTTACATCATCTGTATCAAAATCTAATAAACCGCCCACAATTGCGACATCTGTTCCATGGCCTTTATATGTTTTCGCAAACGAACCGTACAGGGAAATATTAGCCCACTTGGGATCCCTGCCGAACAAACTTCTCGCCACTCTCCCTATTCTTGCGGCACCGGCAGTATGGGAACTGGATGGTCCAATCATCACCGGGCCAATGATATCAAATACACTTCTATATTTCACAGTCATCTCTCCCTTTAGAGACATATGCAGATATTTAAATTCCTTCTTTTGGCATAAAAAAATAGAAGGGGCAACCCCTTCTATTTTATTACTTATTCAATTGAAAAGATATAAGAATATAATGGCTGACGGCCATTATGGATTTCAATTTCGACATCAGCAAATTTTTCTTCCACTTTTTCGGACAGAGTATTTACCTCTTCTTCTGTAACATCTTCACCATAGATGATGGTTAAGATTTCAGAATCCCTATCCAGCATGTGCGAAAGAAGTTCTTCAGCTGCCTGGCCCTTATCCTTATTCTTCACGACAATTTTGCCGTCTTCGATTCCCATGAAATCATCTTTCTCGATCTCTAAGCCATCAATCTGGGTATCCCGTACAGCAAATGTAATTTGTCCTGTTTTCACATGCGTTAATGCCTCGTTCATAGCCGATTCATTGGCTTCCACATCTGAAGAAGGATTAAATGCCAGCAGGGCTGATAGACCTTGAGGAACCGTTTTGGATGGAATGACATAAATTTCTTCTTCAGAAATATCTTTGGCCTGCTGCGCTGCCATAATGATGTTTTTATTATTTGGTAAAATAAAGATTCTCTTGGCATTCACTTCTTTTACGGCCTTGACGATATCCTCTGTGCTTGGATTCATTGTCTGCCCGCCTTCAATTACAGCATGAGCTCCAAGGCTTTTAAATAGCTCAGCAACGCCTGAGCCCATGGAAACTGTCACAATCCCGTATTCCTGTTTTTCTTCTTTTGACACCTGGGGACGTGCGGACACTAAAGGTGTTTGCGTCTCGCCAACGATATTGGAATGCTGCTGACGCATATTTTCAATCTTCATATTAATCAAGCTTCCATACCGCTGGCCATAAGTCAATACTTCCCCAGGCTGTTCAGAATGGATATGGACCTTGACAACATCTTCATCGGCGATAACTAATAATGAATCTCCATATTTGCTTAGGTCATCGCGGAAAATCTCTTCCTTAAATGGATTTGCCGTTGTTTTGGCCTCTTCAAACCTTACCATAAATTCTGTACAGTAGCCAAAGACAATATCTTCTGTGTTCATATGGCTTTGGACACTTTTATGGTGTTCGGCACTAACCATTTCGTCCATTGAAGGAAGTACATTTGGGGCATCCGGGAGCTTTTCTCCTTTTAATTCAGCCAAGAAGCCTTCATAAACGAAAACCAGGCCTTGCCCGCCGCTGTCAACCACACCGACTTCCTTTAAAACAGGCAGAAGGTCAGGTGTGCGTTTTAAGGAAGCCTTTGCCTCTTTTAAAACCTCTTCCATTACCACAATAATATCATTAGTTTTTTGCGCAGCCTGAACACCCTTTTTCGCTGAATCCTTCGCAACTGTTAAAATAGTTCCTTCTACAGGCTTCATGACCGCTTTATAGGCTGTCTCTACACCTGCTTCAAAGGCGGAAGCGAATTCCTTCGCTGAAATATTTGATTTATTTTCAACTGACTTGGAAAAGCCGCGAAATAATTGAGAAAGAATTACCCCCGAGTTTCCGCGGGCACCCATAAGCAATCCTTTGGAAAGGGCAGTTCCTACTTTTCCAATATGTTCTTGAACATTGTTTTTTACTTCTTTAGCCCCAGAGGTCATGGATAAATTCATATTTGTTCCCGTATCACCATCGGGGACGGGAAAAACGTTCAATGCATCCACCATCTTCGCATTTGCTGACAAATGGTTGGCACCTTGAATTACCATTTCGGCAAAACGTTTTCCATCTAATGCAGTTATTGACACAAAACCTTCCTCCTCACTACGGGTTCGTTACACGAACTCCCTGAACGTAAATATTTACCGAGTCAACGGCAAGTCCAACTGTTTTATCGAGGGTGTATTTAACCTTTGATTGCACGTTGTGGGCAATTTCGGAAATTTTCGTTCCATAGCTTACAATAATGTACATATCAATATGTAATACCTCATTTTCCTGGCGGACAATCACGCCGCGGGTGAAATTTTCTCTTCTTAAAATTTCCGTAATACCGTCTTTAATTTGATTTTTAGAGGCCATCCCGACAATCCCGTAACATTCAATTGCAGCACCGCCAGCGATGGTAGCGATTACTTCGTTTGAAATATCAATTTGTCCGTACTTTGTTTTTAATTCGATGGACATGAATCGTTCCCCCTTTGGAAAATTGCTCCTTGACTACAGTCATTTTACTATAGTCAACTTAATTTTAAAAGTCATACCTGCCTGCTTATTATAAGAGCATTTTGTGAACAAGAATGTCAAGGCTTTTTTCTTGAAAGCTTTTCATACAAGTATTGCATTCAGTTTATTTGTGTGTTAAATTATTAAAGGTATCTTAAGGCTAGAAAATTTGGCCATGCCATTTTTCTATTTCCGATATGAGCATCTAAATGATTGCTTTATAAGCTTTTGGTAGTTAAGGAGGGAAATCATAATGCCACGTAAATGTGTAGTAACTGGAAAGAAAACAACAACTGGTAACGCACGTTCTCACGCTATGAACGCAAACAAGCGTACATGG
>CAYNUT010000172.1:0-6212 GCA_964400595.1 uncultured Neobacillus sp.
CTGGAGCGCCAATCAACAGACCTGTTTAAAAGCCTATACACCAATAATATTATACTAAATTAACGCAGTGAATTATTGAAGTCAATGACTAAAATAAGAGGCTGCCGAGAGTTATTCGACAGCCTGACCAGGCTTGGCCTGGTTTTTACCGTTTTTCAATAGCGATGATAAACGGCGCATTATTTTGTTGATTCATAAATTGATACTGCAGCACATGGGCTGTTTTTTGATCCAGCTGCCGGCAATATTGCAGTAAGGAATCTCGCTCTAGCGCGCCTCCCTGATGCCCGTGGTAAATGACAAGGACGATGATGCCTTCTGGTGCCATGATGTCAAGGAGCTGTTCAATGGCGGAAATCGTTGTTTCCGGGCGGGTAATGATGGTTTTGTCACTCCCTGGAAGGTAGCCGAGATTGAAAATAGCCCCGGTCAACATGCAGTGATGAATGGCAGGGATCCTTGCAGCAAGATTTTCGTGCCCATCGTGGAAAAGCTCAGCCCTCTCCAGCATTCCCTGCTGGTTTAACCGTTCTTTTGCTGCCTGAATTGCTTGTTCCTGTACATCAAAGCCGAAAACTTTCCCAGTCTCACCGACGATTTCTGCAAGAAAAAGCGTATCATGGCCATTCCCCAAGGTGGCATCGACAACCATATCTCCAGGCTTTACGGCCTTTTTGAGCAGAATTTTTGCAAATGGAAGAATTCTCTCTAATTTCATTGATTATGGTTCCTCTGATAATATTTGCCTTGCCAGCTGTCTCTTCGCTTCAGTTCCGCATCAATGGCATTTAAGACTTCCCATTTGTTTACACTCCACATCGGTCCCACCATTAAGTCAATCGGTCCATCCCCTGTGATCCGGTGAATAATCATATCCGGAGGTAAAATTTCCAATTGGTCGCATACTAAATTTACATAGTCTTCCTGAGAAAGAAATTCAAGCATTCCTTTTTCATATTGTTTGACCATTGGCGTGCCCTTTAAAAGATGAAGCAGGTGAATTTTGATTCCCTGGACATCTAACTTCGCCACTTCTCTAGCCGATTCCATCATCATGTTGTAATTTTCAAGCGGCAGCCCGTTAATAATATGCGAGCAAACGCGGATGCCATGTTTTCTTAACTTATTTACTCCTTCGACGTAACACTGAAAATCATGGGCACGGTTAATGAGGAGTGCGGTTCTCTCATGGACAGTCTGCAAGCCAAGTTCCACCCATAAATAAGTTCTTTTATTTAAATCTGCCAAATATTCAACCACATCATCCGGCAAACAGTCAGGACGGGTCGCAATCGACAACCCCACAACACCCTCCTGTTCCAGTACGGTTTCATATTTTTCCCTCAGCACCTCGACAGGTGCATGTGTGTTGGTAAAAGCCTGGAAGTAGGCCATGTATTTGCCGTCTTTCCATTTAGTGTGCATTTTTTCTTTTATATCGTGGAATTGTTTTTCCAGTGTTTCAGCTCGGTTCCCAGCGTAATCTCCTGAGCCAGCCGCACTGCAGAAAGTACAGCCGCCATGCGCCACCGTGCCGTCTCGGTTCGGACAATCGAATCCGCCATCTAATGCTACTTTAAATACCTTATGGCCGAATTGTCCGCGCAGGTGGTAATTCCATGTATGGTAACGTTTATCATCTGAAGCATATGGAAAAGGTTTTGTCTGAAGCATCCAGAAAACCTCCTTTTTAATAAATATGATTATGTTAAAGCTCATTGTTGATTTTGCTTACTTTGTTGATTGGTGCGGAAATCAACAAGCAAGTGTAACAGAGCCAAAAATAAAGAATGCATAAATTTTATTTTAACATGAAGGGATTGGCATATCCAATTGTAATTGTTTCATGTGGAAATTCCATTATTTATCAAGTTATAGGAATAGGAATGGGGAACAGAATAAGAAATGAAGCATGCTTTTTAAAGTAGTGCACTTCATGAAGGAGGTTCATCTATGGCTACTCGAGAGTCAATGGAGAATTTAATGCAGCAGGTGGAGGATACGGTCCGCTATGCTGAGGAGCAATATAAACAAAGCAACCTTCAAGAGCAATATAATAATGATGATTACACCCAAGCTTTACAGCGGCTTGAATCCACCTATCAGGATATTGCCAAAATGGCCCATAGTGCCAATTCCCAGCAGCGCGATCAGCTTCATCGTATGAGACTGCAAATCCAGCAGCTTCAGAACAATATGATTTTACAGGGGATCAGAGGAGGAGAACAATTTTGAAGAAGCGTTCGAAGCAGCAAAACCCGGAGCAAAAAACACGAACTGGGATTAACAATCAAGATCTTGAACTTGGGCAGGATGTTGATCTGGTCAAGCAGGCGAAACATAAATATGAACAATCTGGCGGTCAGCCGATAAAATCCAAATTCCATCAGGAAAAAAATCAATCATCTTAATAAAAAATCCCTCAATTTTTTGAGGGATTTGATTTTTTTATAAATGACAAAAATAATGTGTTTTATCTTACATATTGCTATTCATGCCAATTTTTCATTGAAAACACCATGAAAACAGGTAAAAAACCTTGTTCACATTTTTGAAAAAACTCCTATTTAAAGTGTGACGCGCGTCACAGATTGATGCTTAGGTTCCATGGTTTAAATAAGGTATGGATTGGAAAATTATCATCCGAACCCCCACTTTTTGTTAGGCCAGCCTGATGGCTGCCTGACATCTTTTTTCGAAACTTTTGTGAACGTGTTCACAATTTATTCACCAATACATATAAATTTCCGGAAAGGAGTCCATAGATGAAAAAAACTCTTTGGCTAATGGCCCTATTGTGTATTCTATTTATCCCCATGCACAGTTTGGCTGAAGGAAATAACATTTTAAGCATGGAAGAGCTGACCATTCAAGTCATGCCGGAGTTTGCTTATCATCCAAATGATAAAAAGAAGGACCACCAGCCGCTGTTAATTGGCTATCAAGGATCCATGGTGAACAATTCAGCGCAGCCGCAAAAAGGACAAATTGAAATTCCTCTGCCAATGAACGAGAAAAATTTTCGCATTGGCTATGTTGCAGATTACTCCATCGATTTGACAAAGGCATATGAAATTGAATATATGATTGACCGGGAACAAGGCACAATTTCCTGGACAACCAGTGAAGAAATCGGACCGAATGAACGATATAAGTTTGTTGTTGAATTTTATACAGATGGTTTAAAAGTGAACAAATATAAAAAATCTCTAACCTATCATTTTAAAAACTTTGCTGACAGCGGCCTCGTCAATGTGGCATTTACGAAGCCCAGTAAAGCGAAAAATTGGAGACTGACACCTGCGCCTGTGGAAAAACAAACCCACGCAGACGGGGATGACATCTTTTCCTACCATTACCAGGGAATGAAGGCCGGGGAAGAAAAGACTTTTACTCTGAAGTATGAACGAAGCGAAACGAAGCCCACTATGGAACTTATTAAAGACCCAAGTTTAGATAAAAAGAACAATGAAAATAGAACAAATAAAATTGCTATCGGCGCCTTTAGCGGAGTTAGTCTCCTGTCGGCAGGAGCTATAACGATTCTAATAAGAAAACGCAAGAAGGAACGGTAAAAAAGAAAACGTTTTATTTTTGGGGTTAAGGTACGAAAGTACTTTAATAAATAAATTAGAGAGAAAAAAGGAATTTTATGGGAGGTGAAGAAATGTTCAAAAAGCTTCTGAAGATGAACAAAAAGTTTTTAATCGTTTTAGCCCTTTTAATTGGTGTGTTCTTGTCATTTTCTGCAGTCAAAACAATGGCCTATTTGGATTCACCTGGATTTTGCCAAAACTGCCATACGATGAAATCCGAATATGCGTCTTTAATGGATTCCACACATGCTGAACTGCAGTGTAATGACTGCCACCTGCCGCATAAGAGCGAGGTTGGAAAATTATTTTTCAAAGGCCGCGCCGGGATGACGCATATTTATTACAACACACTGGGAACAGAGAAAATACCTGATGAGATCCATGCGACGGAAAGAACAGTAGATATCATGAATGATAACTGTATCTCCTGTCATAAGAGTACACTTACCAATGTATCACATGATGCAAAAGAAAAGTGTATTTCCTGTCACAAAACGGTACCGCATGGCAAAGGCTTTAAGGATGATCATTTTTACAAGCCGCCAAAATCAGGAGAATTATTAGAAAATAAGGGAGGATTTTAAGAATGAGAAGGTTTCGATATGGGGCATATCTTCTCCTGCTGGCGTTCGTTTTAGTCATCACAGGCTGCAGCAATGATTCCGGTGAGAAAACGGCTGTAGCTGCGGGCAAGAAGACAACGGGCCTTTCAGCGGACGAAATAAGCAATGAAGCATTCAAGGACTTATTTCCGCTTCAATATAACAGCTATATGAAAAATAAAAAAATGGAAGAAACCAAATACGGCGGTTCTGTTAAACGTAGTAAATTCGATCCAGATAAAGAACCACTATTACCAATTCTTTTCAATGGTTATGGATTTGCAACATACTATACGGAAGATCGAGGTCATACTTATGCATTAGAAGATATACGTAATGCTCCTCGGATTACTGATAAGTCTGTGGGTTCTTGTTACACATGTAAATCAACAGCCGTTCCAAAAATGATTAAAGAAATGGGCGACAGCTATTGGGGCGCTAATTTTAACAAGGATATCTGGCCTAAGGGTGAAGCCATGGGCCACTCGCCAATCGGCTGTTCCGATTGTCATGATCCGAAAACCATGGATTTGCGCGTAACCCGCCCAAGCTTCTATAAGGCGTTGGAAGCAAAGGGTGTCGACACATCCAATCCGACGAAAAACGATATGCGTACCTATGTTTGCGGCCAGTGCCATGATGAGTATTACTTTGCTTCTAAAAATAGTGAAGTTACCTACCCGTGGACAAAAGGCTTCAAGCCGGAAGAAATGTATGAATACTATAACACCATTGCCAAAGAAAACGGCTTTGAAAAAGATTGGATCAGCAATATTTCTGGAACACCAATGTTAAAAGCACAGCACCCTGAATTTGAAACACATTCATCTGGTCCGCATGGTAAAGCAAATGTTTCCTGTGCAGACTGCCATATGCCATATGAGCGTATAGATGGCAAGAAAAAAATCACCTCCCACTGGTGGACTTCACCGCTTAAAACCATGCAGACTTCTTGCGGACAATGCCATGGCGACCGTGATTTGGAAAAATTAAAAGACCGCGTGCTTGAAATTCAAGAAGCAAACTTCAGCGCATTGCATGAAGCACAAGATGTCTCAACCAGCGCCCACTATTATGTAAACAAAATGATTACTTCTGGTGTGAGCAAGGAGAAAATCAAAGAGGCACAGGATTTTGTTCGTAAAGGACAATGGTTCTGGGATATTGTCGCTGCTGAAAACTCTACGGGCTTCCATAATCCGCAAGGTTCCATGGACTCTTTACGGATTTCCATCGAACAGTCCAATAAGGCAATACGCCTTGCAACTGAAGAACTTGTGAAAAAGAGCGTCAACATGGAAGAGCTTGATCAGGAAATTGAAAAAGTGAAAAAAGCAGTAGCAGATGAGAAAGTAAATGAGAAGAAGAAGGATAAAGCTGTAAATGCTTACTTCCCAGCCCAGGCACCAGTTGTACCGGCTGTTCCTGTGAAAAAATAAATAGACTCTTTCCATATACACTTATCCGTCCTGCAAGAAGGAATAAGAGGTTTGCCGGAAAGAGCCCATTTGATAAAATTGTGCATTTGAAAACACTGTTTCCTATTTGGGAACAGTGTTTTCTGTTGTTTATTGTGACAAGTTTGAAGCGGGGTGTCAATCCGGAAAGGCAGGATTTGAGGTTTCACGGAAATACTTCAAAAATCGGTTTCCACGGAAATACTGAGGATTCCCGCGGAATTATTGTAGTAGTTCGCGGAATCAATGCTGAAACCGGCGGGAAAAATGTAAGAATTTGCGGGTTTATCACCCAAATTCGCGGAATCCATCCGGAGACGTGTAAAATGATTGTTTTTTCAGGATAAATACTCATCAAAAAAAGGTTTCGCGGGATTAATGCAGATTCGCGCGGAATTATTGCAAAAGTGCGCGGAATTAATTCTGAAACACGCGGAAAAAATGTAAGAAACCGCGGGTTTATCACCCAAATCCCCGGAATCCATCCGGAGACGTGTAAAATGATTGTTTTTTTGAGGACAAATACTCTTCAAAAAAAGGTTTCGCGGGATTAATGC
>CAYNUT010000173.1:0-5905 GCA_964400595.1 uncultured Neobacillus sp.
AGTTTTGGCGGACTTGTTACCGTAGTTCCTGCGATTACAGTTGATTATTATGGTGTCAAAAATATAGCTTCTAATTACGGAGTAGTTTTTCAAGCGTTTGGCATTGCAGCGATTGCAGGACCAATTATTGCTGCAAATTTTGGCCTTAATAATTCATTTTTAATTGCAGCTGCACTATCTATAGTTTCAATGACCATTACAATATTCCTTAAACCTCCGTTTGCGTAAGTATCAGATTATCCCCCGAAAAGAATCAATTTAACGTTCAAAATATGATAAAAAGTAAATAGTTGAGTACTCAACCAAAGCCTAAAAAAGTGTCGGTAATTAACGGCGCTTTTTTTATTATTAATTTCAAGTATATTCCACTTTGGTTAAATCAGGACCATCTTTTAGCTTTCCTAATTTGCATGTCGTATTATTCTAAAGTAATATAGAATTGAATAAAAAGAATATGTATTCCTTCGGGGTCAGGTGAAATTCCTAACCGGCGGTGATGAAGCATGGCTTCTTAGTCCGTGACCCGTTTGACCTAATAGTTAAACGGTGGATCTGGTGAAACTCCAGGGCCGACAGTTAAAGTCTGGATGGGAGAAGGAGAAATAGGATTAGAAATGGGTTGAAATTTACCCTTTTTTAGGCCTTTGTTTCTTATTGTCTTTTATTGTCCCTGAAGTGTAAAAACTTCAGGGCTTTTTTATGTCTTTTAATAAAAGGAGAATAAGATGAAGAATACAGATTACATGAATTTAGCATTGGACTTAGCTCGTGGAACACTTGGTCAAACATCCCCAAATCCGGTTGTGGGAGCTGTAGTTGTTAAAAATAATCAAATCGCAGGCATGGGTGCACATTTAAAAGCAGGTGATCCTCATGCAGAGGTACATGCGATTAGAATGGCAGGAGAAAAGGCAAAAGGTGCAACAATTTATGTAACACTTGAACCTTGCAGCCATCATGGAAAGACCCCGCCATGTTCGGATCTCGTTATTCGATCAGGAATTAAAAAAGTGTTTGTGGCAACGACGGACCCTAATCCACTTGTTGCAGGTGAAGGAATTGCACGAATGAAAAAAGCAGGAATCGAAGTTGAGGTTGGGCTGCTTCAGTCTGAAGCAAGGGAACTCAATAAAGTTTTTTTCTATCACATTAGTACAGGATTGCCCTATGTAACCTTAAAAACAGCAGTGACTTTAGATGGAAAGACGGCAACGGTTTCCGGAGAGAGTAAATGGATTACTGGGGAGGAGGCAAGAAAGGATGTTCATGAATATCGGCATCAACATGATGCCATTTTAGCGGGAGTCAATACGGTCATCCAAGATGATCCGTCCTTGACTGCCAGACTTCCTTCAGGCGGTAATAATCCAATAAGAATAATACTGGATACACATTTAAGAATTCCACTACATGCGAATGTGTTGCATGACCAGCAGTCGCCAACTTGGATTATTACAGGCAGAAACGTGGACGAAATCCGGAAGGAAAAGATTCTGGAGCTCGGAGTAAAAGTCATCGAAATGCCAAACGAACAGATCATCATACAGGATGTGTTAAAGCTTCTTGGGGAAATGGGGATCACCTCTCTTTTCGTCGAAGGAGGAGCCGAAATTCATGGGAGTTTTCTGAGAGAACGGGCTTTTCAACAAGTTATTACGTATATCGCACCCAAACTAATTGGCGGGAAAGATGCTCCTGCTTCCTTTGGAGGTACAGGAATTGAAAAAATGGCTGAAGCGATTGATTTAAATATTAAAGAAATGGGTATGGTTGGAGATGATATAAAAATCATTGCAGAGCCAAAGTAAGGAGAAGAACGAATTATGTTCACCGGGATTATCGAAGAAATTGGTGTACTTACCGAGATGAAGCAAACGGGTCAATCTTTTGTTTTGACGATTGAAGCCAAAAAGATTCTAGAAGATGTTCATTTGGGAGACAGCATTGCCGTTAATGGCGTATGTCTCACGGTTACTTCCTTTATAGGAAATCGATTTACGGTTGATGTAATGCCGGAAACTGTGAAAGCAACAAGCCTTCATACTTTGAAAAGGGGTTTAAAAGTAAATTTAGAACGGGCCATGTCAGCTTCTGGCAGGTTTGGCGGCCATTTTGTTTCAGGACACATCGATGGAACTGGGGTAATAAAGAAAAAAACGCCTTTGGAAAATGCAATCTACTATCAAATTGCAGCGGAACCTGGCGTTTTAAAAAATATTATTATGCGAGGATCCATTGCCGTAGACGGAACAAGCTTAACCGTTTTTGGAATATCCGAAGAAAGCTTTACGGTTTCGCTTATTCCCCATACATTATCGGAAACCATCCTTGGACTTAAAGGAGCAGGAGATATCGTTAATTTGGAATGCGATATGATTGGTAAATATGTAGGACATTTCATTTCAGGGTTGGGAAGCAATCCAAGCCAAAAGGACGGCTCCAGGATTACGGAAGATTTTTTAAAAGAACATGGATTTGATTAAAAGGTAAGGAGTGATGAAATATGTTTAATACAATCAATGAAGCCATTGAAGACTTGAAAAATGGAAAGATCATTATAGTTTGTGATGATGAGGACCGGGAAAATGAAGGAGATTTTATCGCCTTAGCAGAAAAAGCCACTCCTGAAGTCATTAATTTCATGGTCTCAAATGGCAGAGGATTAGTTTGTGCTCCGATTTCTAAAGAGATAGCAGAAAAACTAAACTTGGTCCCGATGGTAACGCAAAACACAGACCCTCATGGCACAGCTTTTACGGTTAGCGTAGACCATAAATTTTCCACCACGGGGATATCTGCATATGAACGCTCTGCAACGATCCTAAGCCTGCTCGATTCGGCATCAAAGCCATCTGATTTTAAGAGACCGGGGCATGTTTTTCCATTAATCGCCAAAAAAGGCGGTGTTCTTAGACGAGCTGGCCATACCGAGGCGGCAGTCGACTTAGCCATCTTAAGCGGTTCAAAACCGGCAGGGGTCATTTGTGAAATCATGAATGAAGATGGAACGATGGCACGGGTACCACAGTTAAAAGAAATGGCTGAAAAATTTCAGCTTAAATTAATTACCATTAAAGATTTAATGGAGTATCGGAATAAGAAGGACAAGCTGGTGAAAAGGGAAGTTGAAATTCAATTGCCTACCGAATTTGGCCAATTCAAGGCTGTAGGGTATTCAAATCTGGTAGACGATAAAGAACATGTGGCGCTTGTGAAGGGGGAAATTGACCCTGAAAAACCTACCTTGGTTCGAGTTCATTCAGAGTGTCTAACAGGGGATGTGTTTGGTTCCTATCGCTGTGATTGCGGGCCGCAGCTTCATGCTGCGCTAAATCAAATCGAAAAGGAAGGCAATGGTGTCTTATTATATCTTCGTCAAGAAGGACGTGGGATTGGACTATTAAATAAACTTAGGGCCTATAAACTTCAAGAGGAAGGCTATGATACTGTTGAAGCCAACGAAAAACTCGGTTTTGGCGCTGATCTGAGAGAATATGGGATTGGAGCGCAAATTTTAAAGGATTTAGGGATTCGAAAAATGAAATTGTTAACCAACAATCCCAGAAAAATCAAGGGGCTTAAGGGGTATGATCTTGAAGTTGTGGAGCGGGTTCCCCTGCAAATGGAAAGAAGAGCTGAAAACGAAAAATATTTAAGAACAAAACACGATAAATTAGGACATCTTCTACATTATTAATTAAAATGGAGGCTTTTAGAATGGGACATATTTTTGAAGGAAATTTAGTCGGCACTGGTTTACGGGTTGGGATTGTAGTAGGACGCTTTAATGAATTTATTACAAGTAAGCTTTTAGGCGGTGCACAGGATGCATTAAAAAGACATGGTGTAAATGAAACAGATGTGGATGTTGCATGGGTACCCGGTGCATTTGAAATCCCCTTGGTTGCACAAAAAATGGCAAACAGTAAAAAATACGATGCAATTATTACACTAGGCACCGTAATCCGCGGCGCTACTCCACATTTTGATTATGTCTGCAATGAAGCGGCAAAAGGAGTTTCAGCCATAGCATTAAATAGCGGGATCCCCGTGATTTTTGGAATTTTAACAACCGATTCCATTGAACAAGCAATTGAACGAGCGGGCACAAAGGCGGGGAATAAAGGCTGGGATGCGGCAACGGCAGCCATTGAAATGGCCAATTTATGCCGCAATATTGAGCGTTAAGGTAACTCTCTTATGCTTTTTATCTCTCTAACGGATACAGGTCAGTTAAAAAAGCTCTTTCGACGAAAAGGACATTCCTGGTAGTCCAGGGATGCCCTTTTTTACTGTTTTGTTAGAATGTAAAGTTTAGAATCATCTTACTGGTTTGACCCGTAAACTTATAATTATAAGACCCTTTCAAGCTTTCTAAGTCACCGGTAGCTTTGATGATTGTTGCTGGAGAATCTAGATTTCCTTTATCAAATATTCCTTGCTCTATAGCTGTAAATGTCCCCCGTTTTCCCCTGTAAGTTCCTTCGAAATGCAGAAACCCGGAAATTTTAGCAGTGGCCAAGTGACCATCATCTATATTAGAGTTTATATAGAATAAAAGGTATTCAACAAATGCTTTTCCTTTTAATTCACCCTCAATATCATATTCGACATGGGCAATATTAATAGGGAATTCTTTTCTAGTGTCATCTACAGGCTTTTCATCCCACTTGCTTACAGTAAATGTTACCTCCATGCGTAAATCTCCCTTCATCATTAAATGGTAATTCACTTCCAGTATAATACATTAAAAGTACCATCTTCAATAATAGGATAGTTTTATATCTTTTTCTTTATGTCATCGTACATATGTTCGAAGGTTAAAATGCTATGGGGAATATTACTTGTCTATGTGAACTTTCCTTAAATTTTGCATGACTTATCTCCTAAGTTTTTTGTAAAAATTTGACGAAAAACATTGAAATATTCCTGGTTAGATTTTACTATTAAGGTATGAAAATTGAAAAAGGCAAACTTATCGAAAGATAAGGACGCAAAGCCACGAGTCTAAGGTCTTATGACTATGATAGTCGGGTTGCCAAAAAGAACGGATACCAATGTTTGAATTAAACTTCTAACATGATTGGTTTATTAGTCCACCTCTTTTTGGAGGCTTTTTTATTGATTAAAATAAAATCTAATGGAAGAGTGGGTGTAATGAATGAAAGTGGTATTTGGTTCTATTGAATATTTTGAAAGAGAAATGATGAGTTTTGCAAAAAGGAAAAGTTTAAAAACTTTGTCACCTAATCAGGTTATTGAAATTCACTCCGAAATCAAAGATGAATTAATGAATGATTTTATTTGTGATGTAGATATAAAAAAAGAATGTGTAAATAATCTTAGCCTTGCAAGTGAAAGAGTTCTTTATAAATATAAGACTCTTGTATGATGAACTATCAGTTATGCCAAGTAAGATAAGGTTTTGGAGTTTCTTTTTTTGAAGAATTTATACATTATTCAAACAAATATATTTCATTAATGTAAGTGGAGTGAATAAAATGTCAAACGTTAAAATACAACAATTAACAAAGGTAAAAGTGGGAGATACCATTACTTTTAATAGGAAAGATAGGGCACATGAAGGTATTGTATACAAAGTGAAGGAGAATAGCGTTCTTGTGGAGATGTCCAAGGATTCGCAAATCTATCTGGGGTATGAAAATAGAAATACGGTGGTATCTCATATCAATTATACGATCTTACATAATCAAAAGGTTGTTAATGAGTAAAGAGAATGACCTTGATCAAGAAGTTTCTTGGATTTCTTCACAAAGAGTAAAATGGCGTGATGTAATCTAGTGGATGTGTGACAAGATAAGTTATATTGAACATAGTTTAGATTAAACTTGGTTTCAAACTAAAGAATGAATATTACAAAGAAAAGCTGCCATTTTGGCAGCTT
>CAYNUT010000174.1:0-5755 GCA_964400595.1 uncultured Neobacillus sp.
CAGGTGGAGGTTTCCCTGGATGATCCGAACTTTAAAAACCCAACGAAGCCTGTAGGTTCCTTCTTTACCCTGGAACAGGCAGAAGAGATGAAGAAGGAACATCCCGACTGGATTTTCGTGGAAGACTCCGGCCGCGGATATCGAAGAGTGGTGCCGTCTCCAGAACCAATGGATATCGTTGAAAAAGATGCAATCAAATCGCTGATAGCAGCTGGCTTTGTGGTCATTGCTGTCGGTGGCGGTGGTGTTCCGGTTATAAAAGCAGATGATAACTCTTATGTCGGTGTTGATGCGGTCATCGACAAGGATTTTGCGACTAGCCTTTTGGCAGAGCAAATTGCGGCTGACACCTTAATTATTACGACGGGTGTCTCAAGGGTCTGCATTAACTTTGGGAAGCCAAATCAAAAAGCTCTTGAGAAAATCACTGTAGAAGAAACAAAACAATATGTACTTGAAAATCATTTTCCGAAGGGCAGTATGCTTCCGAAAATTGAAGCAAGCCTCAGCTTTTTGGAAAATGGCGGCAAGAGGGTCATTATTACCGATCCGGAAAGCTTGAAGGATGCCTTAGATGGGCAAGCAGGAACGCATATTTTGGAAGATATTTCAGATGATAATGAAACTCTCAAAATGAATCCGGAAATGACTGTCGCTTTATAATTTATTAGCTGTGTTAAAGGCGCCTCAAATCACTAAGCAACCAGCAAATTTAACACAGCCTTCTAAAAAAGGAGGATATACAATGACAAATTCAAGTGTAGCTGAAAAGTTGCCACCAAAACAAGAAAATGACTTTTCTGGTGTGGAAGAAAGTTTACGCCCAAATCAACCAGAAAAAAGGATACTTGGTCCTTTTAACTTCGGACTAATGTTCGCTGGAGACGGTGTTAGTATTGGTAATATGGCATTTGGTACGGGCTTGGTTATCGCTGGAACTGCACAACTAAATATGGTACAAACACTTGTCTCACTATTAATTGCAACTGCTATTATCGCTAGTGCATTTCTAATAAATGATGGTTTTGGTTATCGTCACGGTGTACCGTATGTAATTCATTTGAGGATGTCTTTTGGTGCAAAGGGTGCAATCATTTCATCATTATTGAGAGGTATTCCCGCAATAATATTTTATGGATTTCAGTCGTGGATAGGAGCGACAGGTTTAAATGGAATGATAAAGATAATAACTGGTGGATCATTTGATAATATGGCTGTCAGTTTTGCTGTTATTATGGTCATCCAAATTTTATTATCTTTAAAAGGGTTCCACACTGCTAAGTGGTTAAACACACTTATTGCACTTGTACTTATGTCAGCGTTCATTTATGCATTCATTTTATTAGTAACTCAGCATAGTTCGGAAATTCAATCAACATGGGTATCTGTGCATGGAACGTGGGGATTGAAATTCTGGGGATTCACAATGGCGTTCCTTGGAAACTATGCAGCACTTTTTCTAAGTGCATCGGATTATTCACGTGAATTAAAACCGGGCGTATCAACTACTAAGCGCTTTTTCATGTATTTCACGCCAGTTGGGGTTACGTATTTTACGGTAATGACACTTGGCGTAATGCTTGCTGCTGTAACTAAAAATACGGATCCTGTTAGTGCAATCTCAACAATTTTTGACAATAACGTTATTACTTTTATTGTTTCGTTTTTCGTAGTTCTTGGAGCAGTTGGTGTTAATCTAATCGCGAATATTGTTCCGGCAGCATACATCATTCAAATTTTCACAAAAGTGAATTATAAAGTTGCAGTTGTTATCGCAGGCATACTTGCTTGTTGTTCATTCCCTTGGATATTAGTAAGTCCAGAATCGGCTAATGGATTGCATATCTTTATCCTTACTTTCTCTGCATTCTTAGGACCAATCACAGCGATATTGGTTGTGGATTACTTAATCTTGCGTCAAAAGAAAGTTGATATTAAAGAATTGTACAAAACTGATGGACAGTTCAGTGGTTTAAATATGACCGCCATTATTGCAACGATTATTGGAACTGCTTCTGCTTTCATTATTGTTGACATTGGTTGGCTAATGGGCTTCTTTGTAGGTGGTATCTCTTACTACTTATTGAATAAATATGGATTTAAAGGTTCAGCGTTCAAAAAAGGCACGATTTTTGAAAAGTAGACATTAAGCTTAAAATAAGGCGATGCAGCCAAAACGTCTTATTTGATAAGCCCTTGAACTGCACTCCAATTGTTAAGCACAACTAATAATTGGAGGTGCAGTTTTTTTTTTGACGAAATATTCACTAGAAACTAAATTAGCTGCTATTATTCAGTTGCGTTTAAAATGGACGTAATAAATAATATAAATGATATGGGAACGTCTATTGAGGTCGGCCCAGACGTACCGGCAAACTTTTAAAGGGTCGTGAGAGTTTATGCATATTACCCAAATTGATCATATGTTATTTCAATTAATAAAGGATAATAAAATAACATCTGTCGATATCCAATCCAGATTTAATACGTCAATGAGCGGTTATTCTCACGGTTATTTCATTACGATTTTAAATGAATCGAAGGAACTGCTGCCGATGAGTCTAGTTATATCCGGAAAGATTGACAGTGATTCCGTTCTGAATGCACAAAGAATAAAGATTTCCAATGAGGAAGGTGCTGCCCTATATTATGATGAGGGGACAACGATAGAAGACCTTCAAATTGGAAAGGAAGAACGGTTCAGCCTGACTGGGCGGGATCTTGAGCGATTGTTGACTTTTCTGCAAAAAAACACCTTAAAAGAAGGGCTTTATCCCCTTCTATCCAGATCGAATATTTTAAAACTGCCTCAAAGAACAGAAGGCCGTTTATTGGGAAGTGAAAACTTTTTTTTAGAAAAAGTTGACTTATTTTTGAATGGGCTAATAAGCGGTGATTTAGAAATAACCCTCAATATCATTGGCTTTGGACCAGGTTTGACTCCGTCCTCAGATGATTTCCTGGTGGGTCTGTTAAGTGCCTTGGTTTATGCAGGGGATTACCGGTCCAGGACAATTGACCAATATATCAATCACCACAAGGGAAAAACAACGGAAGTAAGCAAATGGATGCTGCACTATGCGGCTAATCATCGGTTATTTCCGATTATTGTCAAGCGATTTTATCAAACAGGAGGTCATAATTTGGAGCAATTCTTAACACACGGAGGCACATCCGGATTGGATTTGCTTTGCGGGATTTATACTGGTATATTCCTGATCCTGAATGAAGAGGGGGATATCAAATGGGAAATCGAATCGTAATTTCACTGGGGGCTAATGCCATTTTCAATAAGGACCTTACTGCAGAGGGACAGCAAAAGGTGATTTTGGAGACGGTAAAAAAATTGCTTCCTCTTATTCAGTATGGAAACCAACTAATCATAACACATGGGAACGGTCCGCAAGTAGGGAATCTGCTCCGGCAGCAAAAAGCTGGAGATTCAGAAAAAACCCCCGCATTACCGCTGGATGCCTGTGTATCAATGACGCAGGGAAGCATTGGTTACTGGTTGCAAAATGCGTTTACCAATGAATTACGGAGCAATCATTTAAATACAATAGTGGCTTCGATTATTACACAGGTAAAAGTCATGCAGGGAGATGAGGCTTTTTATCATCCAACTAAGCCAATCGGACCTTTTCTCAGCAGGGATGATGCCATTATTGAAAAAAGACGATCGAATTCCGTCTTTATGGAGGACGCTGGTAAAGGGTGGAGGAAGGTTGTACCTTCCCCAAAACCAATAGAAATCGTTGAAGCAGATGTCATCAGGATAATGGCGGATGAGGGCGTTTTGGTGATTACCGGCGGAGGCGGGGGAATCCCAGTAATTGAAAAAGACGGAAGATTTGAAGGTGTTGAGGCTGTCATCGAGAAAGATTTGGTTTCCGCCAAGATTGCAAGTGAGGTAAAGGCGGATTATCTTGTCTTTTTAACAGACGTAACACATGCCTACACCAATTATTATACTTTGCAAAAAAGGAAAATTGAACAGATTGATTTGTTATCCCTCAATACCTTAAAGGAAGAAGGACACTTTGCGAGGGGGTCCATGCTTCCGAAAATTGAGGCAGCACAGGATTATTTAATGAGCAATCCGCACGGGAAAGCCATTATTACTTCCGTTGATAATATCGGCAGTCTCTTTTCCTCGAACCCGGGCACGCTAATAACAGCTTGAAATATTATTTTATTATCTAATCAATAAACCGCCCTTTACATAGGTGCGGTGAACCGTACCATAAATAGGGGCTATTTTATAGAAATAATAAGGAACCTGCCCCAATTTTTACATAGGGGGGCAGGCTCCTACTAAATTCACATGCAAGCTTCATATTCACTCATAATATTTTTGATGATGGTTTTAACAGGTAAGATTTCTTTGATTTCATCTACTCTTGCCCCGGCAAAAACAAGACCGTTCTCGCAATCTCCATTCATAGATGTTATCAAGGAATCTAGCGTACAAAAACGGTATGAACAATTTTTTAAGCAATCAATGCACTTTTTAATTTTCACCTTTTTATCATCAGAAATAAGTTCAATAAACTGGTTCTTAATTACTCGGCCCTGGAGGCCAACAGTTGTTTTTACCAGAATGGTATCTTCCTTCTGGGCATGAACATATTTTTCTTTAAATGATAATGGTGCATCACACTCTTCACTTGCAACGAACCTAGTTCCCATCTGTACCCCAGACGCACCCATACGTAAGGCTTTCGCAAGGTCGTCCCCAGTCATAATTCCTCCAGCTGCAATAACCGGAATCTTAACAGCTTCAACAACTTCAGGTAAAATTTCAAACAAAGGTCTTTCCGTACCTAGGTGCCCGCCTGCCTCATGTCCTTCTACCACTACTGCTGAAGCACCAAGACGTTCTGACAGCCTAGCCAGCTTCGCGGAAGACACAATCGATATAACTGGAATTCCGGATTCTTTGCCCCAAGCATACATATCTCTTGAAATTCCAGCACCTGATATGATGAAATCAACCTTTTCATCAATGGCTGCTTTCATTTTTTCGGCAAAATCATTCATAGCAAAAAGAACGTTTACCCCAATATAGCCAGAATCCTTAATACTATCTTTCGCCTTCCTTATATGTGATCTCATTTCATCGACGGTAATCCCGGTTCCAGATATAATTCCAATTCCCCCAGCATTCGCAACGGCAGAAGCGAGCCCACTTAAAGAAATTCCTACCCCCATACCACCTTGCATGATTGGAAACTTTGGCGACATATGACCAATTTTTAATTGAGGAATGTTCAATATAAAAACCCCATTTCAATACGTTTATTAGGTGAAGCTTAATAATGATTATTAACAATAGGGTTTAAAATAAATAGTGACGAATGTAATGGTTGATCCTAAAAGTTAAAAATTTTATCTCCTTTTGCCACAGAATATTCAAATTTGTCTTCGCTGCAAGATGTTTTTATTTATAAAAATAGATATTGGATATATTCATTGGCAGCTTTTAGTTTATGAATTTCTTAAAGTTCTTTGGAAAGTATCCCAATTTTCCAGCTTTGCAAATTGAGGATAAGCGGACATAAATTGAATACAGGTCTACCCTCATGTGCTGCAAATAGATCGCTCCTATAAAGACGATCTATTTGCTTGTTCCACGTGGAACTAAAAACCGCAGGTATAATAGGTGCGGTGAGCCGTATCAAAAATAGAATGGATTAAGACGTCTTGAGCCATGGGGGAGTCTACCGTTGTTTTAACGTAACGGGGCCTGCCCCCA
>CAYNUT010000175.1:0-5250 GCA_964400595.1 uncultured Neobacillus sp.
GAGAAGTACACCGGCAGCAGTTGAAATGTATTCATACAATTTCCCCGGAAGGAGGAAGGAAAAAATTAAGGAAGCTCCTAAAGCAATGCCAGTCAAGAACAAGGACCTCATTGGGACTCCCCGCCGGCTCTTTTTAGCAAGTGCACTAGGGGCATCACGGTCTTCAGCTAAAGAAAGCATGATGCTTGTGACGGAAAACATCGCCCCGACCATTGTTGAAAAGGCGGCACTAATGATAATCAAATTAAATAACGAATCGATAAAAGGAACATGAAAAATGGATAAGGCAGTGACAAAAGGACTTTCTGATTCGTCAATTTTTGTCCAAGAAACAAAATACAATATGAAAAAAATCGAGAGCAGATAAACAGTCACAAGGGCAATAATCATAGTGAGCCCCGCTTTCGGAATTTCATTTTGATTTTTCAATTCTGTTGAGGCAACGCCCATGACCTCAATTCCGCCAAATGAGAAATAGACAAAGATGAGGGCGGCCCACATTCCCATTATTCCTTTTGGCAAAAGCGGAGTCCACACATTTCTTACATCCAGTACAGCAGTTTGCGGCGCAATCATATGAAATAATATTAAAAGGCCGAAGAAGATAAACACCACGAGAGTGGATAGCTTAATGACTGCAAACAAGGATTCAATTTTTCCAAAGTTTTTCGATCCTAATAAATTAATTCCAAAGGCCACTACTACATAGGCGAGGGTGAAAATCCACAGCGGAACATGCGGGAACCAAAACCTTGTGAAGGTCCCTAATGCGACTGCTTCACTCGACATGATAAATACTCCCGCAAGCCAGTACACCCAGCCGGATACAAAGCCCATCGAGCGGCCGAAGGCATTTCTGGCATAAGTGCGAAATGAACCTGGCTCCGGATCTGCAACCGTCATTTCAGCAATCGCGCTGAATACAAAGAAGGCGGTAAGGCCGGCAATCAGATAATTAATTAAAATAGCGGGCCCGGCTGTCTTAATTGATAATCCTGTTCCCAAGAAAAAACCGGCACCAATCACCGAACCAATACCAATCAAAGAAAGCTGCCACCAGGCAAGACCAGAACTTTCACCTTTTTCAATATTGTCTCCTTCTTTGTGGTTTACAGCCTGTTTAAAGGTAAGATCATTTTCCATTTCATTCGTCTCCTTTCCATTACTTTTTTAACATTCCCACTTTATTCGGAAGCATGAGAGATTCAAGAAAAAGGAAATTCTGGGCTGGAAATCGAAGTATTAGGCAAGGAATTGTCGAAAGGGTGAAACTTATGGAGGGATTTCATTACAAAAGCTATGATGGTCTTGGTCTTGCGGAGTTAATAAAAAAGAAGGAAGTGCAGCCAAAAGAATTGTTGGAAGAAGCCATCAACTTGGTGGAAGAGCATAATCCAAAACTGAACGCCGTCATCAATAAGTTTTATGAAAGGGCGGAAAAAGAGGCTGAAAACGTCAATTTGAACGGTATTTTTGCAGGGGTCCCGATGCTGTTAAAGGATATCTCTCAGGAGATTGAGGGCGAGAAAATCACGGCGGGTTCTAGTGCGCTGCAAAGTTACGTAGCGAAGGCTGATTCCAATTTTGTCAAACAGGTACGGAAAACCGGGGTATTGTTTATTGGTCAAACAAACATTCCAGAGCTTGCCTTAATGGGAATAACAGAACCAGCTTTTTACGGTCCAACAAGAAATCCCTGGAACCTCGATCACACACCGGGCGGGTCGAGCGGAGGTTCCGCTGCAGCGGTTGCAAGCGGCATTGTTCCAATCGCAGGGGCAAATGACGGAGGCGGTTCGATTCGCATTCCAGGGTCCTATTGCGGTTTATTTGGCTTGAAGCCGACGAGAGGCCGGACACCGGTAGGGCCTTTATACGGAAGGCTTTGGCAGGGAGCGGCCATTGACCATATCCTCTCAAGGACAGTCAGGGACAGTGCGGCCATGCTTGATGAAGTGAGTATTTTCGAAAAAACGGCAGCTTTTCATACACTGCCATTTGAAGGCTCCTACCTGCATGAGGTGCTGTCACCTCCAGACAGAAAATTGACCATCGCTTTCACCGTTCAATCACCGCTGGGGACAGAAGTACATCCCGAATGTAAGGCGGCTGTTATGAAAACGGCGAAGCTCTTAGAATCGATGGGTCATAATGTAGTAGAACAGGAAGTGCCGATTGATGGTAAAAAAATCGCAAAGAGCTTCTTAACGATGTATTTTGGGCAAGTGGCTGCACAGCTGTCATCATTAGAAGAACTTCTTGGGAGGAAGGCCGTTATAAGTGATGTAGAACCAACTACATGGACATTAGGAATGGTGGGGAAGGCTACTTCTGCGGAGGAAGTCTTTTTGAGTATGGAAGAGTGGGATAAGGCAGCGATTGTGATGGAGCATTTTCATGAGCAATACGATTTATACATGACACCTACGGCAGCAATGCCTCCTTCGAAAATAGGCGAACTTGAGCCTAGTCAATCGGAAAAATTGGCGATGCAGGCCGCCGGAAAACTTCACGTAGGCGGCCTGTTAAAGAGATCCGGCATGGTCGAACAAGTCGCCGAAAATAACTTAAAAAGAACACCTTTTACACAGCTGGCCAATTTAACAGGTCAGCCAGCCATGACGGTGCCGGTGCACTTTTCTTCAGATGGATTTCCAACCGGTGTTCAATTCATGGCGGCAAGGGGAAGAGAGGATATTTTGTATTCGCTGGCAGCCCAGCTCGAGCAATCAGAACTCTGGGTGCCGGTTCAAAATAATCCATTTTATTAAAATAATAAAGGAAAATCCCATTTTATGTCGTATTGAATCCCTCCCGAGTAAATCAGGAGCCGGAGCAACAGTGACACTGGTAAAGCCTTCAGGTAAACAAGAGATAATGAAGGTTTAAATAATCTGCTTAATACAAAAAACATAGAAAACTAAAAAAAACAGGTGGCATTAAGAGGAGCATTTTTGTCAGCTGTTTTTTTAATTGTTGAAAAACAATTTACATAAGTAAATTTACTTTTTTAGGATAGCGAAATTATTTATTTCAACTGGATATATATTTACAAATCAGGTAATTTATCAATATTCTGTCAATGGGATTAATTTCAAATAATTTTATTTTTCTAAATATATTGCTTTTTAAAGAAAAAGATTATATTATTTCAATATACAATTTTTTAGGCATTTTTTTCAGAAAATTATGGCATCTGAATGTATCAGGAGGCTTATAGATGAATTTATTTAGAAAGAAATCAATTCAGGCTTTAATTCAAGAAGCAGGTCAAAAAGAAGGAAAGTTAAAGAAAGATTTGGGGGCTTTTGATTTATCGATGCTTGGAATCGGGGCCATTATTGGAACGGGGATTTTCGTTCTTACAGGAGTTGCAGCAGCAGAGCATGCAGGACCCGCTCTTATTATATCTTTTATTTTATCAGGATTAGCCTGTGTATTTGCTGCTCTGTGCTATGCGGAATTTGCATCAACTGTTCCGGTATCGGGAAGTGCCTACACATACAGCTATGCCACATTCGGCGAGTTAATTGCCTGGATACTCGGATGGGATTTAATTCTTGAATATGGTCTTGCATCATCTGCCGTTGCCAGCGGCTGGTCAGGTTATTTTCAAGGGCTTATTGCCGGATTTGGCATCCATTTACCGAAAGCCTTAACAAGCGCATACGATCCGGCAAATGGAACGTATATTGACGTTCCTGCTATCGCCATTGTCTTAATCATCACCTTGCTGCTAACACAAGGTGTGAAGAAATCCGCTCGTTTTAACTCGATTATGGTTATTATCAAGCTTGCCGTCGTTCTATTGTTTATCGGTGTCGGTGTATGGTATGTGAAGCCGGCTAACTGGACGCCATTCATGCCATTTGGTTTCTCAGGTGTAGCAACTGGTGCAGCAACTGTGTTTTTTGCCTACATTGGTTTTGATGCTGTCTCAACCGCGGCAGAGGAAGTAAAAAATCCGCAAAAAAATATGCCGATTGGCATCATCGCATCACTGCTTGTTTGTACGATTTTATACATCGCCGTTTCTGCAATCTTGACAGGAATTGTACCTTACCAGAAATTAGACGTTAAGAATCCTGTTGCGTTTGCTCTTACCTATATCCAACAGGACTGGGTGGCCGGCTTTATTTCTTTAGGTGCCATCGCAGGAATCACAACAGTACTGCTTGTCATGCTTTACGGGCAGACTCGTTTATTCTATGCGATCAGCCGTGACGGTTTATTGCCAAAAGTGTTCTCAAAAGTAGATCAAAAGAAGCAGACACCAGTATTCAATTCCTGGATCACTTGCTTACTTGTATCCATCTTTGCCGGCTTGGTGCCATTAAACAAGCTTGCACATCTTGTAAACATGGGAACTCTATTCGCCTTCATGACTGTCGCAGTTGGTATTCTGTATCTTCGTAAAAATGACCAGGCACCTAAAACAGGTTTCCGTGTACCGTTTGTGCCGTATATTCCGATTCTGGCTTTCCTGTTCTGTGGTTATTTAGTTCTTCAATTACCATTAGAATCGTGGCTCAGCTTCGGCATATGGCTTGTCATTGGCTTGGGTGTTTACTTCACTTACGGCCGCAGACATTCAACCTTAAATCACCCAAGGGATTTATTGGAAAAAGCAGTCTAATAAAGCAGAGAAAGAGGACTTGCCTTCGGGCAGGCCTTTTTTTTGTGAAATTTAATCGAACTATGTCGAAAAATCTTCGTTATTTCGAAAATATTGTCAAATTTTACATTAAATAATGGTAGAATAGTAACGAAAAGTACCGATGATGAGGGAGCATTTATATGATTGAGGGTATCAAAAGTCCCAGGTTGATAGTTGAAGAAAAAAAGGCAGTAAAACTATTTTTGTGGTTGTTTTACATAATATATTTTTCTTATGATTTATTAATATCTTTTATAAAACCTAACATTAGAGGAAATCCATTTATAATCCCAGAAGGAGGGCTTGGCGTATGGTTATATGTTCTAATCCTTGGGATATTAGGGGCAGCCATTTATTTCATAAAGAAAGGAAACCCCTATATTGTAAAATATATCTATATTTTTAGCTATCTATTAATATATTTTATTGACAGCCTGATGAAATTTTGGGGGACTTCACAACCTTATTCTTCAGGAAGCATTGTTGAGGTTTTATTGATTCTTTTTTCTCCAATATTCGTGAGTAAAAATTATTTTTGGACTGTTTCTATTGGGTTGATTAGTAAGGAATTATTGTTGGGGCTAATTTTAAAG
>CAYNUT010000175.1:5260-5738 GCA_964400595.1 uncultured Neobacillus sp.
CAATAATAATCTTTTTTGTTTTATCAGTAATTGCTTATACTTTATTAGTTCGTTTTAATTCTTACATTCATTCTTTAACAAGTGTTCATGAAGAGCTTCGGCAAAAAGAGAAACTTGCGGTTGTTGGTCAAATGGCTACAGCAATTGCTCATGAAATACGCAACCCATTGTCCTCATTGAAGGGTTTTACACAACTGCAACATGAACGGTCACCAAATACAAATGATTTTTATCCAATCATGATACAGGAGATCGACAGGATTAATACGATCGTTAATGATTTAATGTATTTGGGGAAACCAAAGCAAATCCATTTTGAAAAGGCTAACATTGAAGAAATAATTGCTTATACATTATCGATTACCCAGCAGCAGGCAGAACGTCAAGGGGTAAATATTGAAACGATTATGAAAGGACCGTTACCTCCTATTGACTGTGATGAAAACCAATTAAAGCAGGTGTTTATTAATCTGATTAA
>CAYNUT010000176.1:0-5734 GCA_964400595.1 uncultured Neobacillus sp.
ACCCTTAAAACAAATGTGCTTAACAGTTTTTGGATCAATTGGTTTGTTGTGATCATCGTCTTATATTTGGCGATCATCGAAGTCCCCAAACCGAAGAAAATCAGTTAGGAAGCATCCATTTTGGATGCTTTTTTTATATCTTGTGGTTCTATTAAAAAGCGGACAAGCATACCAATGTACAAACTCCCTATTTTGGAGGCTTGTCCAATGAAAAAATTATTTGGCTTTATACTTGCCATTTTAGTTATATATGTCATTTATTATGATTTAACGGTCGGCACCCTGCCTTCATCTCATGTGAGTATTAAAACAAATACAGAGTCCGCAGCAGCAAAGCCCAATACCTCAATCCCTTCATTCGAAGCCAAGGTTAAACCCGGGGAAACAGTAATGTCAATTGTCGAACACCATATCGATAAAGAACTGCCGGTATCAATTACTGAATTAATCAAGGACTTTGAAAAATTAAATCCCGGACAATCTCCGGAAAGAATCCAAATTGGTTCTACATATCTTTTTCCCGAGTACTAAAACTAAAATTGGAAGCCCCCTTTTAGCGAATTCGTCTCGCCGGGTGGCCGCCGGAGCTGGATAAATAAGGGGGGAAAACCCTTATTCTTGTCAAAAACAGCAATGGACTGATAAAATAAAGTCGAATTGCAGTAAAACACTTTTTCATTCGAATCCAATTTAAAGGAGAGCGAATTCCACGTGAGTGAAATCATACATCGTACGAAAACCCGCCCAATCAAGGTCGGAAATTTAACCATTGGCGGGAATAATGAAATCATTATCCAAAGCATGACAACGACAAAGACCCATGATGTCGAGGCAACCGTTGCGGAAATCAAACGTTTGGAGGAAGCCGGCTGCCAGATTGTCCGCGTTGCCTGCCCTGATGAACGGGCAGCCAATGCCATCCCGGAAATCAAAAAAAGAATCAACATCCCGCTTGTTGTCGATATTCATTTTGATTATAAATTGGCACTTAAAGCCATTGAAGGCGGAGCAGATAAAATCCGAATCAACCCGGGGAACATCGGTAAGCGTGAAAAGGTGGAAGCTGTTGTTAATGCTGCGAAAGAGCGGGGAATCCCCATTCGGATCGGCGTCAACGCAGGCTCACTGGAAAGAAAAATTCTCGAAAAATACGGATACCCGACAGCCGACGGGATGGTCGAAAGTGCACTGCACCATATCAAAATTCTCGAGGATTTAGATTTCCACGATATCATCGTTTCCATGAAAGCATCAGATGTAAATCTAGCGATTGAAGCATATGAAAAAGCAGCCCGGGCTTTTGATTACCCGCTGCACTTAGGAATTACCGAATCTGGAACATTATTCTCCGGAACGGTTAAAAGTGCTGCCGGTTTAGGCGCCATTATCAGCAAGGGAATTGGAAACACACTAAGGATTTCTTTAAGTGCAGACCCAGTGGAAGAGGTAAAGGTTGCTAGAGAGCTTTTAAAAGTTTTCGGTCTTTCCTCCAATGCCGCCACATTAATTTCCTGCCCAACATGCGGCCGGATTGAAATCGACCTCATCAGCATTGCCAATGAGGTTGAAGAATATATTCAAAAAATTAAAGCGCCAATCAAGGTTTCTGTTCTCGGATGTGCCGTAAACGGCCCGGGAGAAGCCCGGGAAGCGGATATCGGCATAGCGGGTGCCCGCGGTGAAGGCTTGTTATTCCGTAAGGGGGAAATCGTCAGGAAGGTTCCTGAAGCGCAAATGGTAGAAGAATTAAAAAAAGAAATTGACCAGGTGGCTGAAGAATACTTCCGCCAAAAAGCAGAAGAAGAAAAAGCAGCCATAAAATAGACGTCAAGAAACCCGGTATTTTTACCGGGTTTCTCTTTGCCCCTATGCAGGTAATGTCTAAAAGAACGGGAGAATAAAGATACCGACGATAATCGATACCACACCGATTCCGATAGCCCAGGCACCAAGTCCCTCGGCACCCCTTCTTCTGGCCACAAATCCCAATACGATACCCGCTGCACCAAAAAGTATTGGCATTACAAACAGAGATAAAATCGATAATGCTAATGCAATAGTTCCCATTCCAGACCAACCGGCTGCTCTTTCCCGATTATCATTCCTGTCCCGCTCGCTGACAGCCGGAATAGGCGCAGCAATTTCCGCCGCCGTTTCTTCCTTATATTCAGAAGATCTAATGGGTACAGATGCACCGACTGCCGGCGTGACATCTCTATCGTACATAGAGGCCTGAGTGGTTACAGGCGAGACAATTTCAGAAGCGGTTTCTTCCCGGAAATCCGAAGGGGAATTAGGCATATCCTGCCCTATATTTGCGCTTTGGCGCGCTTCGTGCACTTTAGCGTCTCTTTCATCTGCCATCCTGATCCCTCACTTTTTTGGTAATAGGTGCATTCCTTATTGTTTGCCTTATAGTGCTTTTTACTATGTCAATGTTTGACTTAACTAGTACATTATTGCCGCTTTCGAAAAATTTACTTATTCATTGCTGTGGTATCTTTGGTACAATAATAACAGATACTGAAAGCATCGAAGGTGAACATAATTGAGAAAAAGATTTGGAATCGATATTGATGGGACTGTCACCTGCCCGACTTCCATCATACCATTCATAAATAAAGCATTTAAGATGAACCTTTTGTATGAAGACGTCAATCAATATGATCTGTCACCATTTGTTAATGTACCTGCAGATGAATTTGCTAAATGGTTTGCGGAAAATGAACCTTTGATTTACAAAGAATCCCCGCTTGCTGAGGGTGCAGACCAGGTTTTAAATAATTGGAAATATGAACATGAACTGTATTTTATCAGTGCACGGGGTTCTCATTTATTGAATGTAACAGAACAATGGTTTTTTGATCACGGCTTGACATTTGATTATATTGAACTAATCGGATCCCATGATAAAGTAGAAACGGTCAAACGGCATAATGTAGATATTTTTTTCGAGGATAAACATGATAATGCGGTTGTCCTTCATGAAGAGTGCGGCATTCCCGTTATTTTATTTAATACGCCTTATAATCAAGAACCCATTCCCAAGGGAGTTATCAGGGTCAATAATTGGAAAGAAGCAGGCATTTGGGTCAATAATTGGCTTAACATACAGGAAGCCGTTTTGGCTCACTAACGGAAAAACCAGCGTGGCAACACGCTGGTTTTTAGTTAAGGCATTCCGGGCAGCGGCCATAAATTTCAAATTTATGGCCGGAAATATCATACCCTTTTAAATTTTCACTCAAACCATTCATTGGACATGTTTCGATTTCCTTCGTTTTCCCGCAATCGAGACAAATAAAATGATGATGGTGATGGGTTCTGGAACAAGTAAAGCGAAAATGCTTTTCACCGGATAGTTCCGTCATTTCCAGTATCCCCATATTGACAAAAAGGGAGAGGTTCCGATAAATAGTATCAAAGCTAAGGCCGGGATAATCATCCTTAAGCTGATCTAAGACATCCTTTGCCGTTAAATACTTATCACTATCCGAAAATAATTGCAGCATATCTTCTCTTTTACCGGTCTGCTTAAAGCCATTTTCTTTTAAATATTGAATTGCTTCATGAACGTTCACCTGAATCCACCTCCAGCATCACATGTTTCCTTATCATAAATTTTTTCAAAAGAATCGACATGATTAATAGAAGGACAGCAATCATAACAATCGTGCCGCCCGGTGCAAGATCTAAATAAAAGGCGGTAACCAGTCCCCCGAGAACGGATATTTCCCCAAAGAGGATGGATAAAAAAATCGTCTGTTTAAAGCCCTTTGCTAAACGGATACTTGCTGCCACGGGCAGGGTCATGAGCGATGAAACCAGGAGGATTCCGACAATTCTCATAGAGGCCGCAATCACGAGCGCCACCATCACAATAAAAATAAAATGAATCGTTTTCGCGGCAATGCCGGATGCTTTCGCGTGTTCTTCATCAAACGACAACAAAAACAGCTCTTTATATAATAAGATAATTACTAAAATAACGGCAATGCTAATCGCCAGGATCACCCATAAATCCGTCCTGCTTACGGCGGAAACACTGCCAAATAGGTAACTGAACAAATCGGTATTAAAGCCGTTTGCTAAAGAGATAAAAATGACCCCCAGTCCGATACCGCCTGAGAGTATAATGGGAATCGCAAGCTCCTGATAATGTTTATAAACCCCCCTTAACTTTTCTATAAACAACGAGCCGCCAACCGAAAAAACCATTCCCAAGTACAATGGATTAAGTCCAGCCAACGCCGAAACATACCGTTCAAGCAGCAAGCTTGCGGCAATCCCTGCCAAGGTTACATGACTCAAGGCATCCGCAATTAATGACAACCTTCTTACCACGATGAAAACCCCAAGCAATGGCGCGAGGATCCCAATCATTATCCCTGTCAGAAAAGCGTTTTGTAAAAATTCATAATGAAAAAGCCCTTCAATCATCTGCCCGCACCCCCATGCTCATGATGATGGGCAAGAAGATGGACTTCATGGCCATACATTTTTGACATTCCTTCGTTTCGAAACTTTCCAAATTCTTCTGTTTCACCGTGAAAATGCATGTGTTTATTTAAGCAGGCAACATGTGTGACCTTTTCCGATACCGTACCGATATCATGGGTTACCAACAAAAGAGTGATACCCCGCTTTTGATTCAAATCACCGAGCATTTGGTAAAAGGCATTCACATGCTCAGCATCGACTCCGACAGTCGGTTCATCAAGAATTAACAGCTTAGGTTCACTTACAAGCGCCCGGGCAATAAACACCCTTTGCTGCTGCCCCCCGGAAAGCTCGCCGATATTGCGTTTATGAAATTCCTTCATTCCTACTGCCTCTAACGCATCCAGCACTTTTACTGCATGCTCTTTTTTAAAAAATGTGAACATCCCCAGCTTCTTTGTTAACCCGCTCGCAACCACCTCAAATACCGTTGCTGGGAACCCGGTATTAAATGAATTAGCCTTTTGTGACACATAGCCGATTTGCTGCCATTCCTTAAATTTGCTTATTTCTTTTCCAAATAAATAAATTTCCCCTTTTTGGGTCTTTAACAGTCCTAAAATCAATTTTAGAAGGGTTGATTTACCGGAACCATTCGGACCGACAACCGCTAAAAAAGAACCCTGACGTACGGACAGATTGATATTTTCCAGAACCGTATCCTTTTCATAGCGATAAAAAAGCTGCTTTATTTCAATAATTGCTGACATAATCTCACCTGTAATTTTAAGAATCATTCCGATTTACCTAAAGTAGTATACATTAGGGCCTTAGGATTGTAAAGGTTAAAGATTTCCTAAATCGTCACACTCCTGCCGCTTCTTCATACAATGCATGGAGGAGTGGTGAGGGTGAAGATTTTTGAAAACATCATTAATCATAAAATAAACACAATCACGGCGGATGAACTACTAAAGTATGCAAAACAATTTAATATAGATTTAAATCGGCATCAGTCCAGAAGAATTGCCGAATACTTAAGAGGAAAAAACATCAATATTTTTGATAATGAACAGCGCACCAAATTAATTAGGGAGATTGCGAAAGCCGCTGGACCTGAGACCGCCCGTGAAGTAAATAAACTATTTATAGAATTCACAAAATAAAAAAAGCTGTGCTTTGTCTGCACAGCCAGATTGTCGAGAAAGGGTATTTTTCTCGGCAATTTTTAATTCTGTTAAAATCTAAATACCAAATTTATTGATTGTCCCTGCGAATGGGCCTGTTGATTTCC
>CAYNUT010000177.1:0-5641 GCA_964400595.1 uncultured Neobacillus sp.
GATATGATTTTGCGTGCTCGATTGGCTAAGCCAAGCAATGACATCCATTGATTTTCCTTCATTAGGATAGTCAGTTCTCCTTCTCTATTAACTCAAGTAATTCATCATATAATGAATCATTTATCGAAACCTCTAAATGATTAGATAAGATATTTTTCTTTTTGGCAAGTAAGATGGCATCTTTGTCCTTGGAAAGGTACGCTCCTCTACCGGATTTTTTACCAGTAAGATCAATCGAGACGTCCCCTTCCTTTGAGCGAACGATGCGAACGAGTTCTTTCTTCGGTTTCATTTCACCGGTTGCTACACATTTGCGCATGGGAACTTTTTTCTTTGTGTTCACGATCATTCACCTCTTCTTACTCTAATTCTTCATCATAATCAAAATCTTCCACCTGATCATCAAAAAGTCTGATCGTTTCTTCACGTGGATAAATTCCTATTTCACGTGCTTCCGTTTCTGATTTAATATCAATTTTCCAGCCGGTTAACTTTGCAGCCAAACGGGCATTTTGTCCGCGTTTCCCAATGGCGAGTGAAAGCTGATAATCAGGAACAACAACGGTTGTTGCTTTTTCATTTTCATTTACCATCACATCTAAAACCTTAGATGGGCTGAGAGAGTTGGCAACAAAGACAACCGGATCGTCGGACCATTTGACGATGTCAATTTTCTCACCTTTCAGTTCATTTACAACAGCCTGAACCCTTGTTCCTTTTGGCCCCACACAGGATCCAACCGGATCTACTTCAGGATTATCAGAGTGAACTGAAATTTTTGAACGGTCCCCTGCTTCACGAGCAACAGATTTTATTTCAACCGTAGCATCATAAATTTCAGGCACCTCAATTTCAAATAACCGTTTCAAAAGGCCTGGATGTGTTCGTGAAACAAAAATTTGCGGCCCTTTTGTTGTCTTTTCAACCTTTGTAATAAATACCTTTATCCGGTCATGCGGCTTATACCGCTCATTTGGCATTTGCTCATTTACCGGGAGTAGCGCTTCTATTTTCCCCAGACTAACATAAATAAATTTAGCATCCAGCCTTTGAACGATGCCTGTCATAATATCTTCTTCACGATCAATGAATTCAGAGTAAATAATTCCTCTTTCCGCTTCGCGGACACGCTGTGTGACTACCTGTTTAGCCGTCTGTGCTGCAATCCTGCCAAAATCCTTTGGTGTTACTTCCATTTCAACTACATCTTCGACCTGGTAGTTTGGATTGATTTGTCTGGCATCTTCAACAGATATCTCCAAACGCGGGTCGAAAACTTCGTCAACGACTTCCTTGCGGGCGAAGACCCTTATTGACCCCGTTTGCAAATTTAAATCAATCCTAACATTTTGGGCTTGATTGAAATTGCGGCGATATGCCGAAACAAGCGCTGCTTCAATGGCTTCAATTAAAATATCTCTGGAAATACCTTTTTCCCTTTCCAGTACTGTAAGAGCATCTAATAATTCGCTGCTCATCTTTTTATATCCCCCTAATCTTTTTTTATTTTTTTAATTTTCTAAGAAAAAGTTACAGCCAAACGGGCATTAGCGATCTTTTCATAGGGAATTTCAATGGTTTTTTTACGGGTTTTAATTTTTGCCTCGATTGTTGCCGTTTGACCATCAAATTCCAGCAAAATGCCTTCAAATGTTTTTTCTCCATCAATCTGCTCATAGGTTTTAATAAAGACGTTTTTCCCAATTGCCTTTTTAAAATCCTTTTCTTTTTTTAATGGACGTTCCGCTCCTGGTGATGAAACTTCAAGAAAATAATTATGAGGAATCGGGTCAATCTCATCGAGTTTTTCACTAAGGCGTTCACTGACTAATCCGCAATCTTCAATATCTACACCGTTGTCTTTATCGATATATACGCGAAGAAACCAGCTTTTCCCTTCTTTTACATACTCTATTTCCACTAATTCCAAGCCCAGTTCTTGAAAAATCGGAGCAGCCAGCTCTTCTACCACTTCTGTTACTTTGCTCATGCTTTACCTCCTTTTTCCAAAATCCCCACCACGTTTTATGTAATACACGGAAAGTATTAAAAAACTTTGATAACAAGACAAAAGAGCGGGATAGCCCCACTCTTAAATACGAGAGTATTTCTTAGTATTTCCAATAAAACTATACCATAATCAAGAATGATATGCAAATTGAATCGCCATCTATCAAGGTTTGGTCTATTAGAAAAGAGAAAGCTGATTTTGTTCGGGCAAGCTGTGTAAACATCCCTGCTTATCGAGATACTCCAAAATGGTCTTGGATACTTTCCCGCGCTGCTGCAGGTCTTCTTTTGATAAAAATTCTCCATCCTCCCGCGCTTTTACAATATTGACAGCAGCGTTTGCTCCAAGCCCAGGAATCGAGTTGAACGGGGGAATCAATGTTTTTCCATCAATAATAAACTCAGATGCAGCTGATTTATACAAATCATAATTTTGGAAAGAGTAACCTCTTTCACTCATTTCAAGAGCTAATTCCAAAACCGTTAATAGGTTTTTCTCTTTATTTGATGCTTCCAGTCCTTTTGCATTAATTTCTTCAATTTTAGCCCGTATTGCTTCAGAACCGCGGGACATCGTTTCGATATCAAAATCCTCTGCACGGACTGTGAAATACGCAGCATAATATAGCAGTGGCAGATGCACCTTAAAATAGGCAATCCGAACAGCCATTAATACATATGCGGCGGCGTGCGCCTTCGGAAACATGTATTTTATTTTTTTGCAGGAATCGATGTACCATTCAGGAACCTCATTCCTGCGCATTTCTTCTTCCATTTCTTCTGTTAAGCCTTTTCCTTTACGCACGGATTCCATAATTTTGAAGGCAAATGATGGTTCAAGCCCTTGATAAATAAGGTATACCATGATGTCGTCACGACATCCGATTACTTCACTTAGGGTACAGGTTTGATTGTGAATTAGTTCCTGGGCATTTCCGAGCCACACGTCTGTCCCGTGTGAAAGGCCGGAAATTTGCACGAGCTCTGAGAAGGTAGTTGGCTTCGTATCCTCAAGCATCTGTCTGACAAATCGCGTACCAAATTCAGGAATACCAAGTGTTCCTGTCTTACACATAATTTGTTCTTCCGCAACTCCCAAGGATTCTGTTCCGCTGAAGATTTTCATGACTTCAGGGTCATCCGTTGGAATGGTTTTCGGATCCATTCCGCTTAAGTCTTGCAGCATCCGGATTACGGTCGGATCATCGTGCCCAAGAATATCTAGCTTTAAAACATTATCATGGATAGAATGGAAATCAAAGTGAGTTGTTTTCCATTCAGATGTTTTATCGTCCGCAGGGAATTGTATAGGCGTAAAATCATAAACATCCATGTAATCGGGAATTACGATAATTCCACCGGGATGCTGGCCGGTTGTTCTTTTAACACCCGTACAGCCGGATGCAAGCCGTTCAATTTCCGCATTCCGGATATGAAGATTATTATCCTGCTGATAAGCCTTCACATAACCAAAAGCCGTTTTATCAGCAACAGTACCGATTGTCCCTGCACGATACACATTATCTTCGCCAAACAGAACCTTCGTATAGTTATGGGCACGCGGCTGGTATTCTCCGGAAAAGTTCAAATCGATATCGGGAACCTTGTCCCCTTTAAATCCAAGGAACGTTTCGAAAGGTATATCATGCCCATCCTTACGGTATTTTGCACCGCACTGCGGGCAGTCTTTATCCGGCAAATCAAATCCGGAGCCGACAGAGCCATCATTAAAGAACTCCGAATGCTTGCATTCCGGGCAGATATAATGCGGCGGCAATGGATTCACTTCTGTAATTTCTGTCATTGTTGCGACAAGCGATGAGCCGACCGACCCCCGCGAACCGACAAGATAACCATCATCTAATGATTTTTTTACCAGCTTATGGGAAATCAAATAAATAACCGCAAAACCATGTCCGATGATACTTTTCAGTTCTTTTTCCAGCCTTGCTTCCACGATTTCCGGAAGCGTGTCGCCGTAAATTTTACGCGCCATGGCATAACTCATCTTTCGCATCTCTTCATCGGCGCCTTCAATTCTTGGTGTATATAAATCATCTTTAATCGGCTTGATAGAATCGATCATATCGGCAATTTTATTTGTGTTCGTAACCACGATTTCCTTTGCCTTTTCTTTCCCTAAAAAAGCAAATGCATCGAGCATATCATTAGTTGAACGAAAATGGACATCCGGGAGCTGATGGCGGTTTAACGGATTTGCGCCGCCTTGTGAGTTGATTAATATTTTTCGATAAATTTTATCATTTTCATTTAAATAATGGACATTACCAGTGGCAACCACTGGAATGCCGAGTTGATCGCCGAGCGCAACGATATTCCCGATAATTTGTTCCAGTGCTTTTTCATCACGGACAAGCTCCATTTCAATTAATGGGGCATACACTTGTTTTGGCATGACTTCAAGATAATCGTAAAAACGGGCGACCGACTCCACTTCATCAGGGGATTTCTGCATCATGCCCTCAAATACTTCACCTTTGTCACAGGCAGAGCCAACAAGAATGCCTTCTCGAAATTTTTGGAGAATGGACCTTGGTATTCTTGGAACCCGGTAAAAGTATTCGAGGTGAGAAATGGAAATGAGCTTAAACAGATTCTTTAATCCTGCTTCATTTTGCGCTAAAAGGATGCAGTGGTAAGGTCTTGCCCTCTGGTAAGCATTTCCTTTCCCCATATTGTCATTCAGTTCATCGTGGTACTCAATTCCTTTTTCAAGGGCATCCTTTAACATTTTCATTAACTAATAGCCCGTTGCCTCTGCATCATAAATAGCCCGGTGGTGCTGTGTTAACTCGATATCAAACTTTTTCGCGAGCGTATTAAGACGATGATTTTTCAGCTCAGGATAAAGAAAACGTCCAAGTTCAAGTGTATCAATGACAGGATTTTTTGCTTTTTCAAATCCCATTTTTTTATAACCGACATTCAGGAATCCCATATCAAAGGATGCATTGTGAGCGACAAGAACTGCATCCCCGGTCCATTCCTTAAATTTATCTAATACCTCGCCCACCTCCGGTGCATTTTGCACCATATCATCCGTGATTCCTGTCAGGTTAATCGTTGTTGCTGATAAACGATGATGCGGGTTTGCAAAGGATTCGAAACGATCAATGATTTCACCGTCCCTCACCTTGACGGCAGCAAGTTCGATAATCGTATCATATACAGCTGAAAGTCCAGTTGTTTCAACGTCAAAGACAACATAGGTATCCTCTGCAAGCAGACGATGAGCAGCATTGTAGGCGATTGGTACACCATCATCGACTAAATTTGCTTCCACACCGTACAGGATTTTAATATCATTTTTCTTACCCGCGCCAAAAGCCTCAGGAAAGGACTGGGCTCCTGCATGGTCGGTAACAGCAATGGCTTTATGGCCCCATTTTTTAGCCTGGGCAATCAGGGTGCTTACCGGTGTAACAGCATCCATCTGGCTCATCGGTGTGTGAAGATGGAGTTCAACCCTTTTTTCGCCTTCTGGCGCTGTATCTTTCCGTCCAGCGGGCTTTATTTCGTTTATATCATTTCCAATCATGACAAGGTCCCGGACAAAGGTATCATTTTGAATGCTCCCGCGCACTTTTACCCACATACCTTTTTTAATCAG
>CAYNUT010000178.1:0-5261 GCA_964400595.1 uncultured Neobacillus sp.
AAGCAGGTTACTTGAAGAAGGAAATTCTTTTCTCAATGTCGAATTTACGATGCAATGGAACAGGAGTGAGGAAATGTTTAGGTTTAAAAAGAAGGAAAAAAATTCTACATACCAGGTGACAAGATTATACGATTAATCCACTCTGAAGAGGGTTGCATTGCTTCTGATAGAATAACAGTTGATGGCTGCAAAGTTGGATTTATGTATAGAGAAGAACCATACCAAAACGGAAATCCAGATAGTGGTTGGAGATTTCTTGCTGGTGATGAGAGTGATGAATATATGGATAACTCTGAGAACCATTCAGTTTTTCAAGTTAATACAATGTGTAATTACGATAACGAAATAATTCCGTTTCTTAGTAGTTCCCCTCCAGGTACGGCATATATCCGTGATGAAGAGGGGAAACTCGTCCTTGATGAAGAGTGGGAACAACCAGAAGATTAAAATGCAGTTCTTCAACTTCCATGAAAATAAAAAACGGAAAAAGACAATAAGAAAATAGACCTAGCCAATAAGTTTTAAAAAAAAAGGCTGCGCCTTATCATTGAATTAAATTAGTAAATCTTTAAAAAAAGAAACTTAAGAAATTAGGCTTGGCTGATGCAACAACCAGAAAAGGGTTAATCTCCCATACGTGCTACCCAAAATGGGTGCGACAATCAGTGATGCACCGTGGTCGCTGGAGTCAGACTAACGGACGGGCTCTAAGGCACCATAGTTCATCGACCTTCCTCGCCAGCCATTAAAACAGTATCGACCACATAATCCATTTTCATTCTCTGTGGTGAAGCGCTGGTCTTTCGCTGCATGGATGGCTAACGGGTGCGATTCTTGAATAACCAAGGATCGCATTTTTCTTATTGAAGTAACGGGCAGTTTAGTTGAAGAAGAAGAACGAATAATGCGTATTTGACCATTAATGTTCACTAGATTAAGAGTGGAAAAAGTAGAAAAAATGTATCCTAATTAGAATACATTTTTTCAGTCGCTTATACCTTTATGTCGATGGAATGACCTAAAGTTGGATGTGGAGCTTGAAGCATTTCAACCATTTGGGCTGCATTTTGCTGTGCATTATCGATAGACATTTTCGTTAAAGCTATACTAACATTTTGACCAAGTGAAGCTTGGTGCATGCTAATTGATAAAGCTGCGATATCCAAGAAATTCACCCCCCTTATTATTATTATCGGCTATAAATTACTGAAATTAAGACGCAAAATGTGAAGGAGAGATAAATATGAAAATCGAAACAAAAGTGGTAATGGTTAATTGCTATGAAGCAAGGAAAAACCCTGACAAAGTTTGGGTAACAAGTGAACCATGGAAATTAGAGCATGGACAAGAAGTTGTTTTGCTCGAAGGTAAAACAGGTGGTTTATCTGTAGATTGCTTAAAAATAGTTGAGGAATAGTGCACATTTCGATTCTATTGTGAAGAAATGTACTTAAGCTAACGGGGTGCTTTTGTTCAATCAGCTCCTAATTCAGTATTTGGCTGGTTAGTTGCACAAGGTTTTAGTAAATTTGAATAGAATGAAGCATGTTTTTTAGTTGAATATTAAAAGCAATATTCAATAAAAAAACTGGCAATATAAAGGTGCTAAAATTGATAGGGAAATTTTATACCAAATAACCGTAGTAGGGACTTAGATTAAATTTTTAAAATAACTAAAAATAATTTAATTATTTTTGTTACGTTTTTGTGTTTAAAGAGTCTTACATATGAAAGCGTGGTGATAAGGTGGCAGAATTTAATGAAGTTTATAATCAATATTTTGGTACAGTTTATAAATACGTATTTACTTTATGTAAAAATGCAACTCTTTCAGAAGACATTACGCAAGAAACTTTTTTCAAAGCACTTAATAGTATTGATACTTTTAATGGTGAATGTAAGTTAAGTGTTTGGCTGTGCCAAATTGCTAAAAACTCTTTATATACACATCTGAAAAAAGAATCCCGTTTTGATCAAAATATGACTCTTGAAAAAATAACGGATGATAAAAGCTTTGAAGAAAGATTAGGTAATAAGGAGACTGCATTTCAAATCCATAAACTTGTGCATGAGCTAAATGAGCCTTATAAAGAAGTTTTTAGCTTAAGAACATTTGGGGAACTATCATTCTCACAAATTGGGGAATTATTTGAAAAGACAGAGAGCTGGGCAAGGGTCACGTATTATCGAGCAAAAACAAAAATAAAGGGGAGCATAACATGAAAATTTCTTGTGAAGTAATTAATGATTTATTACCACTTTACCACGATCGTGTATGTAGCAAAGAAAGTGTCATACTTGTAGAAGATCATTTATCAAGTTGTGAAAAGTGTCAAAAAGAACTTCAGTTAATGGATAGTGAATTAATTATTACAAAAGACGAAAAAGACGAGAAACAAACTATAAAAAAAATAGCAGACAAGTGGGAGAATGAAAAAATGAAATCATATAATAAAGCCTTAACTCGCATATTAAATATATTCGGAAGTTTATTCATCTTAGCAGGTATAGGGTGCTTGGTAAGTTTTAATATAATAGGAACAAAAGTTCTGCCTGATGGTACACTTTCAGAACCTTTCTTCTTAATTCCTATGGGATTTTTGATTGGATTTTTGGGCGTATTCACATTAGGTGTATCATTATTAGTTTTTGTTTATAGTAAAAAAAGAAATAAGTAACTCATCTTCAATAAAAAATTTTCTAATTCAACTAACGCATGCTATTCTTCCAGAAGGAGAATAGCTTTTTCTTATCGAAATAAAGGGTAGGGTTAATTAATATTCAATAAAGTAAATCCATACAAGAAACCGATGATAATGAACAATCGTATTATATAGAGAAAAAATTATTATGGGATAGGATGAGTAATCATGGCAAAGTATGAAAAGACAATTATTGGTCAATTTGAGGAAGTGGTTAATCATTTGCAAAACGATATTGATAATAGTGGAATAAGTATGAAATTAGTTGATGAAAGCAACTACACTATTGGAGATACTAAAATAGCAGTTCGAGTTTATGATAAATATTTTATGAGAAATGGAAACAGAGCAAGTTTGAGCCTTACTGTAGTAGGTTATAACAGTAATATTTTTATTTCAGCAATTGGTGCTGGTGGAGGACAAGGTATTTTTTTAAACTTTAGTCTTGGTGCCGAAGATGATATGGTGGCAATAGTGCAAGAAAGTATAGAACAAATGGAATAATACTTAATTTTATTTTTAATCGCAGTATCCTCATAATGCGAAGTATATATTAATTCGAACCAAAACTTAATTGTGTAAAGATGAACTTAAATTAATGGGTGCAAGAGTTGAAGATCAAGCTGTCATTTTGACAGCTTTTTTTATTGAACTAATGAAGCAGGATAGTTGAATAAGGAATTGTTACTTTGAAACCAATTTTTTCTAAAACTCGCATTAACAATTGGTGGATGGATTAGAGTAAAAGAGAATCAAATGGACACCATAAGTTAAAAAGGAGTCCGAAAATTTTATGAGTAAAGTAGCAGCAAAAGTACATGAAGTGAAGTCGGAAAAACAACCATTAGTTATTTGGGTCTTGTTTTTTGCATGTATTATTTCCTTTATGGGACTAGGACTTGTTGATCCCATTCTTCCAGCTATTGGTGCACAAATGCATGCAACAACTAGTCAGGTTTCACTATTATTCACTAGTTATAATGCAATCATGGGGATTTCAATGATTTTTACAGGGATGGTTTCAAGTAAAATTGGAATCAAGTGGACACTTATTACAGGGGTTTGCCTAGTTATCCTCTTTTCAGCATTATCTGGTTCATCGAGTAGTATTAGTCAGATTATTTGGTTCCGCGTTGGATGGGGATTAGGGAATGCCTTATTTATTGCAACAGCACTTTCTGCAATAGTAAGTCTTTCAAATTCAGGACCATTAAAATCAATTATTCTCTATGAAGCAGCAATTGGTCTAGGAATATCTGTTGGGCCACTTTTAGGTGGAGAGCTTGGAGCAATTACATGGCGTGGTCCTTTTTATGGAGTAAGTGTTTTAATGCTAATTGTATTGATTGCATTAATAATCAAAATGCCAAATCTTCCGAAGTCAGGTAAGAAGATTTCGATATTAGATCCACTAAAAGCTTTAACAAATAGAGGACTATTCACATTAGGTTTAACAGCATTTCTTTACAATATTGGTTTTTTTACTTTACTAGCTTTTACACCATTTATTCTTGCAGAAATGGGATTAAAAGAACATGGTTTAGGTTATGTTTTCCTAGGTTGGGGTATAGCGTTAGCCATCACTTCCGTATTTGTAGCTCCAAGGATGCAACAATATTTTGGCTCAATCAAGTCAATGCGTTGGGTTTTATTCTTATTTGCTCTAACACTGTTCTCAATGGGAGTAGGAATTGATTCAGAAGTTTGGTTGATTTCTGCAGTTGTGATTGCAGGTTTATTCTTAGGTGCTAATAATACATTGATTACAACATCAGTAATGAATATTTCATCTGTTGATCGTGGCGTGGCTTCATCTGCATACAACTTTGTTCGATTTCTTGGTGGAGCCGTTGGACCTTGGCTTGCACCAAAATTGGCGGAGGCATACAACGGGCAAATTCCATTTTACGTTGGTGGGGCGTTTGTTCTAATCGCAGTAGTAACGGTTTGGGCAAACAAGAAACATTTAGCACATGTTGACCATATTGAAGGTCATTAAAAAAGGAGATTATATTATGTATAAGAAAATGCTCGTACCATTTGATCAATCAGCATCCTCATCGCGTGCATTACATCATGCAGCTGAACTAGCTAAAATGTTAAACACTGAAAAGTTATCTATATTAATGGTTAATCAACTCCTACCAGTCGAAGAATTTTCGATAGATGTAGATATTGATAAACTTCTTGATGAAGAAAATGCAGAAGTTCTAAATCCAGCAATTGATTTCTTAAAAGAATCTGGATTGGATTTTGAAGTACACATTTTGGAAGTCAATCCTGCGCATGTCATTTTGGAGTATGCAACTAATCACCACTACGATTTAATTGTTATGGGTAGAAGCGGAAAAGGGGTTCTTAAACACGCAATACTCGGAAGTGTTAGTAATCGGGTACTTCACGAAACCCATTGTCCTGTATTGATTGTGCGCTAAGTAAGTTAGAAGGTTTATTCTAAACTAAAACTCAAAGTGTAATGTGATTACAAGTTTTATGATTCTCAGTCTTTATCAAATTCTATGACTATTTCTAATTAAACTATCGCAATGCTTTAATACA
>CAYNUT010000178.1:5271-5541 GCA_964400595.1 uncultured Neobacillus sp.
GATGCATCCCTCTTCTTATTGAGCTAACGATGCAGGTTAGTTTAAGAAGGAAATAACTACTTTATGTTGAAATTATCCCTTAAATTAAAAAGATAATTAAAGATATACCCCTCACTAATGAGGGGTATATCTTATTTATCTTGTGCAAGTTCTTTTCTATTGGGAGCAAGTGGTGGCTGTTCTAACCACTTGTTTTTAACCATAATATCGAACCAGTTTTTTGTCACTGCTAATGTTTTTAGAATTGTTTTTTCATAAACGACAGCTAGG
>CAYNUT010000179.1:0-5396 GCA_964400595.1 uncultured Neobacillus sp.
GAATCAATTCTTAATTGCACCTGAATCCTGGCTATTGCATTTAAAATGGTAACTTTAAAAGGGGGGCGCGGAATTCAGGCTAAAACTCGCGGAATCACTGCTTGAGTCAGACAATAATATTTATTTTCCTGTACACTAGTAACTTTACTCACCCATTACAACCCTTTTTTCCTCCCTATCGGTCCACTTGAACTCTACCCACCCTCTTCAACCCTTTTTCCTATCTAACAGTCCTCTAGAACTCCTCTACTCACACGGCAAATCGCATTTTCGAGGAGCTTCAGTCAACTAAAAGGAATCGCACGTTGAGATCCCAAGTTATGAAAAAGCCGCTCTTAATTTACCATTTTCAACTGAAGGCTCAGCCGCTCCTCCTTCGCCGCCAAACCTTATAATATTTTTAAATTCTGCATAGAGGATATGCCCTTTTTCCAAATGGCCCAGCTCCCGATATTGCTCGGCACTCATCTCTGCCTCGAAGAACTCCCGCGTATCAAGCCGCATTAATTCAATTCGAACAGTAGAGCCGACCTTAATGGTATGAATAACCTCCGATGCAACGCTGTTTCCCAGAAATTTTTTTCGGAGCGCGATTTCATGCGGCCGGATGTAACCCACATCCCCCCCGGAATCCCCATCCATACGAAATTCATTTACCCTGCCCAAAAAGCTATAAACAAAGGCGTTTGCCGGATCCTCATATACCTCCACAGGTGACCCGGCCTGCTCCACCTTCCCTTGATTCATCACGACGACCGTGTCCGCCATCTCGAGTGCTTCCTCTTGGTCGTGAGTTACAAAAACAGTGGTAATACTGAGCTTTTGATGGATTTCCCTTAACCAGTGGCGCAGCTCCTGACGAACCTTGGCATCCAGCGCCCCAAAAGGTTCATCCAGCAGCAGCACCTCAGGTTCCACCGCGAGCGCCCTGGCCAAGGCGACCCTCTGCCGCTGTCCGCCGGAGATCTGGGACGGATAGCGCCCTGCAGCATGCTCGAGCTGGACAAGCCGCAGCAGCTCAAACACTTTTTCCTTTATTTCTTTTTTCGACGGCCGCAATCGGCGCGGCTTTACCTTTAGGCCAAATGCCACATTTTCAAAAATCGTCATGTGCTTGAATAAAGCATAATGTTGAAAAACAAACCCAACCCTCCGTTCCTTTACCGACTTGCCGGAAAAATCAATACCGTTGAAAAAGATTCTTCCAGAATCCAGCCCCTCCAAGCCGGCTATCAACCGCAGCAAGGTTGTTTTTCCCGATCCGGAAGGTCCCAAAAGGGCTGTGAATCCTCCCGTCGGTATTTCCAGACTGACCCGGTCTACCGCTGGATACGCGCCAAATGCCTTCGATGCCTCGTGAATAGTAATCCCCATTTTGTTCATCCTCCTATTTTTTTGCCTTCCACTCCACAAAACTTTTTAAAACTAGGGTTAAAAGGGCCACTAAAGCCAGTAGAGAAGAAACCGCAAAGGCCGCAGTAAAATTGTATTCGTTGTACAAAATTTCCACATGAAGCGGAATCGTGTTCGTTTCTCCTCTTATGTGGCCGGAAACCACCGACACCCCCCCGAATTCCCCCATGGCGCGGGCGTTGCAAAGGATGACGCCGTACAATAGCCCCCATTTAATATTGGGCAGGGTAACCCGGAAAAACATTTGCCAGCTGCCTGCACCGAGCGAAATCGCCGCCTGCTCCTCTTCACTTCCCTGTTCCTGCATAATCGGGATCAGCTCGCGTACAACAAATGGAAAGGTAACAAAAAGTGTCGCCACAATAATCCCCGGTACAGCAAAGACAATCTTGAGATTGTGGGATGCCAGAAACGGACCCAATATCCCCTGCGTGCCGAACAGCAGCACAAATACAAGTCCGGCAATAACCGGCGAAACGGCAAAAGGAACATCAATTAAAGTCAGCAAAATATTTTTTCCTTTAAAATCAAACTTCGTCAGCGCAAACGCAGCTGCCACTCCGAAAATGGTATTAACAGGAACAGCAATCACAGCTGTGACAAGAGTCAGCTTAATCGCTGCCAAAGCATCTGGCTCTGTGAGGGCGGCAAAGTATAACGCAATGCCTTTTTTCAATGCTTCTGAAAAAACAGCAAGCAAGGGTACGAGAATAAAAATCCCCAGGAACCCGAGGGCCATTCCGACCAGCAGCCATTTTCCTAACGAGACACGTGATCCTACATTTTTTGCTGTAATATCCATTTTTAAGTCTCCTTCTTTGTCATCCTCCATTGCCAAAAATTAATCATGAATAAAAGGATGAATGAAAAAATCAGCATAATAGCCGCAATCGCCGCGGCCCCGGCATAATTGAATTGCTCCAGTTTCGTAATAATCAGGAGAGGGACAATTTCAGTTTTCATCGGCATATTGCCGGAGATAAATACAACCGAACCATATTCCCCCAATGCCCTCGCAAAGGCAAGGGCAAAGCCGGTCAGGATAGCTGGAAAAATCACAGGGAAAATGATCTTGAAAAAAATCTGCCGCGAACCTGCACCCAGCGTTGCTGCTGCCTCCTCATACTGATGATCCAAATCCTGCAGCACCGGCTGGACAGACCGGACAACAAAAGGAAGCCCGATAAACGTCAGGGCAATCATAATGCCGAGCGGCGTAAAAGAAATCTTGATCCCGAGCGGTTCAAAATAGTGGCCGATCCAGCCATTTGGTGCATAAAGAGTCGTCAGGGCAATTCCAGCCACCGCTGTTGGCAAAGCAAACGGCAGATCGACGAGCGCATCCACGATTCTTTTTCCAAAAAAGTCATACCTGACAAGGACCCATGCAATCAGCGTCCCGAAAACGGCATTAATAGCAGCAGCGATAAATGAGGTATACAGTGTCAGTTTATAGGAAGCTACTACTCTTTCATCCGTTACTGTCTGCCAAAAATCCGCAAAGTTCAGCGTGGATGCCTTTAAAAATAAGGCGGCGAGGGGGATCAAGATCAGCAGGCTGAGATAGATGAGCGTGTAACCCATTGAAAGACCAAAGCCCGGCAGGACACGATGTTGTTTTGGTTTAGCAGCCACAGAAAATCTCTCCTTTTTTAAAAAATGGCCATCGGCCCGCATTCTTAAGGTTGATTTTTGTAATTGGTTGATGAATTCTCTCCACGAACCACGGACCCGCGGCCCACCTTCTTAAGGTTTATAGATTTGATCGAATATACCTCCATCATCGAAATGCGTCTTTTGCGCTTTTTTCCAGCCGCCAAAGACCTCGTCAATCGTAAAGAGCTTAATATTCGGGAACTGGCCGGCGTATTTTTCGGCAACTTCTTTATTGCGCGGACGGTAGTAATTTTTCGCGGCAATTTCCTGTCCTTCTTTCGTATAAAGATAGTCCAGATAGGCCTTTGCCACTTCCTCAGTTCCATGCTTTTTCGCCACATCATCGACCACAGTGACTGGCGGCTCTGCCAGGATGCTGAGGGAAGGATTGACAATTTCAAATTTGTCTTTGCCGAGTTCGTTGATTGCCAGGTACGCCTCGTTTTCCCAGGCAATCAGGACGTCCCCGATTCCTCTTTCAACAAAGGTAGTCGTTGACCCGCGTGCGCCTGAATCCAAGACCGGTACATTTTTATAGAGCTTCGCAACAAATTCCTGCGCTTTTTTCTCGTCACCATTATGATGCTCGAGCGCATAGCCCCAGGCCGCCAGGTAATTCCAGCGGGCACCGCCGGAGGTTTTCGGGTTCGGAGTGATGACGGATACTCCTTTTTTCACGAGGTCATCCCAGTCCTTAATTCCCTTTGGATTTCCCTTACGGACAAGGAAGACAATCGTCGAGGTGTAGGGGGAGCTATTATAAGCGAGGCGCTCCTGCCAATCCGCAGAAATTTTTCCTGCCTGGGCAATCGCATCGATATCATAGGCAAGGGCGAGTGTCACCACATCAGCCTCAAGACCATCGATGACCGCACGCGACTGCTTGCCAGAGCCGCCATGTGACTGCTTAATCGTCACCTGCTGGCCGGTTTCTTTTCTCCAGTGAGCGACAAAGCTTTTGTTCAATTCCTCATAAAATTCCCGCGTCGGATCGTAGGAAACATTCAGCAGTTCGATTGGCGGTTTAACATTGGTCTTGTCAGCTTTCTTCTCTGTTTTTGCCGATTGTGTCGAGCACCCTGCTGCCCCTAGTAAAAAGAATAATGAAACGAAGGTAATCCATGTTTTTTTCCACATTTGTATCGCTCCTTTTTTAAAAATAACAGGGCCAATAAAAAAAGCCCCCATAGTCAAATAACTAAAGGGCCTTCGGGCGTCCGATCGGCGTTTTTATTCATTTAGTACCTGCTTTTAGGCTGATTGATCATTTGCTGGCTTTTTTTCTGCAGCGGAAATCGGTGTTTTTCCAAGCGATCAATTTGGGTAATTTGCGAGTCATGCACGGTAATTTGGACCGCCCCAAACTCAAGCCCTTCCAATAAGTTCGCTATTTTCTCCATTATCTGATGATCGAGACGTCCTTTTAACGACAACGAAATCATCCCCTTCTAGTTTTGTTATGCGGTTTTGCAATAAATCCTCCAGTGTAGTTCGCTCTAATACATAGGCGATAGTATCTCTCACCAATGACCAAAGCGGCTTTAATTGACAGCCTTCCTCCAATGGGCAGGCTTCATATTTTGTGACGGATGCACATCCCATCGGCGACAAAGGCCCCTCCAAATCTCGGATTACGGCCCCAATATTGATTTCCTCAGCTTTCCTTTGCAGCATGTAGCCGCCATTTGCCCCCCTTTTGCTCGTTACATAGCCCAGTTTTTTTAATTGAAGCAGGATTTGTTCTAGATAATGAATGCTGACGAGTGTTTTTTCGGCAATTTCCTGGATTCCCATCACTTTCCCTCGGTGGCTTCCTAGCAGTAACAAGGCCCGCAGTGCGTATTCACCTCGACTTGATACCTTCATTCCAATCCTCCTCGTAAAAACTTGAGTAATTTAGTCAACATTCATACATAGGAATCTAATAAACTCGTATTAAATATATGCCATTTACAACGAAAGGGCACTTATCCATGAAAAAAGGATAAGTGCCCTTCAGTTTGTCTGATCAGCCACGTCTTGAATTAATTCCGATTATATATATAGGATTACTTTTACATATCATAATATGGAAATTTTTAAAAAGCAACCACTTTTTTAAAAAATTCTTTTCCGCAGTTTAGCTTACGCACATTTTTGGTGTCAGGCACCATTCCAAGCATTTTTGTAGTCTAGATTACATTTCCAGGCGGTTTGCGGAATTATTGTTTAAACCCGCGGAATGAAGTTGAAAGTTCGCGGGATTATTTCCAATTTCCGCGGAATTCCTGCCAAAACTCGCGGAATCCATAGTAGGTGCATCCCAATAAGTCCCCGAAATTTTTATT
>CAYNUT010000180.1:0-5382 GCA_964400595.1 uncultured Neobacillus sp.
AGCTTTTCAACGATTTTTTGGATTCCTTTGGCTTTTGATCCCCCTTTTGGGAGAATATCGACGGAAACTGGGTGCCATCTCACGAAATCAAAGTCAGGAAATGCCTCTTCATATTGTCTTTCTTCCCCTTCAGGACAGAAAAGAAGCGACTGGTACAATTCACGCCCTCTGTAATAGTAAGGGTCATGTGTTGGAAATTTGCTGATTTTTAAGGTAGAAATACTTTCAGTTATGTAGCTATGCTCCGGAACATTCGCTTTCATGTCTTCGTGGTCCATAAAGACGACTGGGTGATTGTTCCGAAGGGCTGTTTCGGTCAGTTTTTTCAGGGGTCCGATGTTTAATGGATTGGTATACAGTACTTCCCCGTTTAACACGACGTATTGGCCGTTATAGCTAACAAAAGTGTGGATATCCAATTCTTTGCGCAAATCCTCGAACATAAACGGTGCCCGGCCTGTTGCAATCGCCACTTCATGGCCCTTTTCCTTTAGTTGAAAAATGGCCTCCTTTGTGGATGAGGGCAATTTTTTCTCGAAATCAAGTAATGTACCATCTATATCAAAAAAAATAACGCTGCGTTCACTCATTTCCTTACCAACTTTCAATGTGTTTTTTTTGTAGTGTCTGGAGTTTTTTATCATTGCATGCGCACACGACAAACTTCAAAAAAATGATGCACACGCCATTCCAAAATTTAATTCTATCATTTTTCAAAAATAATTTCTCTGCTACATACTCCTTCTCAGCTAACAGAACCAATTGGGAACATAGTACAGCCAATAAGTCCGATCTGTTTATATGTGAATAAAATTTATCTGCAGCCAATCATTCAAAAAAAAACGTTAGCACGGATTTTCCTCCAAGAATTGAGCATAATGATATTTGAAAGCGGGTGGATTAGAAATGTCGAAACAAGGCAAATTAAATAAGAATCTAACACGAGCGCAAATCGAAAAACAGGATCATCGAAATGATCTGGAAATGGGCAGTGAATTCCAAATCGGCAACACGGGTTCGCAGAGCCAGAAAAAAAGCGGTCGTCAAGTCAATAAAAAATAACCTCAGCTTTCGAGGTTATTTTTCGTTTTTTCCAGCTCTGCAACCGGCATAGAAAAGCTTAAAAAGGTAACGCTACCTTTGTAAGACGATCTTTAGGGAGTGACGTTTATGGTAAAAAAAAGCTGGGGGACTTTTGTTTTAGCTGCTGCCCTTGCAGGATTAACTGGCTGTGCCGGAAATAAAAATGATGATGTCGTGGATTCAAGCAGAGACAATCTACATGGCAATAATGTACGGAATGATACCCTAAATGACTTTAATATCCGAAATGTTTCCAATCGGGATTTGAATGTTTCCACCCGTGCAAGTAAAAATATTGAACGGATTCCTGATGTCGATCAAGCTCATGTCATCATACGAGGAAATGATGCCTATGTTGCCGTCAGCTTAAAAAACCATACCCATACAGGTGCCTCGAATAGGAAATTAAATGGCGGAACTGCGTCCTTTACCCGGACAGATAATGATGACCGGGTGAATGATACGGACCTCGGTGCCAGAACCGAAGGAAACAGCCACCCAGGATCCGGGGACAACACGAATTACAAGAAACCAACTTCCGCCCTTGAGAAGCGGATAGAGAATCAGGTGCGGGCGGCAGATCGAACCATTGACCATGTGTATATTTCATACGATAACCATTTCTTCAGGCAAATGACCAATTACTCAAACGATATTCGTAATGGACGAAACATGGATAGCCTTGTGGATGATTTCACCAATACGATAAACAAGACATTTCGAAGATAGAAAAGAGCTGCAGGATATTTTCCGGCAGCTATTGGTTCGTTTTTCCTTATTTCATTTGCTCTATTAAACTTTAATATTATAATTTCTTTAAAATTAAAGGGAACCCAACCTTTACGGGTTTCCTCCATTCCTGTTAAGGAAATGCTTTCAACACAAGATAGGCGAACCAAGTTTTGTTAGAATGAAGGAATTTGGTTATTCAATTTGTGCTTCTACCATTTTCACTTCGCCATCTTTTGTTACTTTATCGGTTCCTGCTTCTTTATTTCCTTTATTTTCCCACTTAACATAATAAGCATTGTTTTTAACTTCAATGGACAATATGGAAGGGGTTCCATTGGTATTCGTATGTTTTTCAATTACTAATTGTTTAGCTTTTTCTTCCGAAAGTGAATCTTTAATATTGGAGCATCCAAAAAGTAAAAGCGGTATCAGTGATGTTAGAAAAAGCATTAACAGAAATTTATACCTCATAAATTGACTCACTCCTTTCATTATTGGTGTAAAACATCCATGATGTAATTTTATTACATTAATTTCCATTAATAAATACAGGATTTGAACAGTTTTCTACATTTCAACAAGAGTTACACGTTAAATTTCGACAGGCGTAAACTATCATAAGTTTCTAGCATTTCAAATACAAATGATGATAGCAGAAGCTCTTTAATATGTTAAACGCCAAGCTAGTTTAATGAGGCAAGAGAAAAAAACTTTCAACTATGGATTCCTTTTTTTCATCTATTGCATTTAATGTAGGTGAAGGAGATGAGAGGTATGGCTGATGCGAATTTTCATCAAATTGCTAATAAACTGTTGAAAAAGGATGTTGAGATTGTAACGATTCAGGGGAATTTTAACGGAAGGCTTCTTGAGGTTGGCAAAGATGTTATCGTGCTCGAAAGCAGAGGCCGGATACGGCTTAGGCTGCTGACTATTCGAATCGAAGCCATTGTGGCAATCTTCCGCGCGGAATTCATGCCAAGTCGACCTTTTGGTTTCAACCCAGAGCCCCATGAACATGAGGAACATGAAAGCAGTCATGATGCTTAGGTAAGCTAATTTCTAGAAAAAATCAAAATTGTTCGGCTCAGGGCAAATATGGACACTTTGAGCCGAACTTTTTTTAGAATTGGTTATCATCTTAGAAAGTCTCTCATGCATGAATCAAAAAAGACATTCCCTGTAAATTAACGCGCTCGTATCTTAACAGCCTTTATTTCTCTTCTTTATTTTCATAGGCAATTACTACGACTTTTTTATCGGACTGCTCGCTTAATTTTCCTTCAAGGGATTGAATTTCATCAACTAAATTGGGTGGCAGCGAGGCCGCTACATAATGGTTTTCTTGGTTCATAATGCATCCTCCTTTTGAAACCTAAATCGTTGGCTTTCCGGCATCAGGCGAGAGATTTGGATTGGCGCCGCCAGAAATAACAGAACTGTCTGGCTGAACATCATTATTATCCAGGCTCACTTCAATATTTTTCGTCATCTTTTCCCTTATTCTTCCCTTATTCTGAAACTCCTGAGGAGAATTTGTATTCCCTTTTGGCATCCTAACACCACCTTTTTATGGTAGTGTTCGTAAGTTCAGTTATTTTATGTATCATCGCCACATAATAAAAAGGCCGGCTGACTGGAAGTTTTCCCTGTCACCTGCCCCTTTTTAATTGATAAAGTTTATGCTTGATTTCCTTTTCGATTTTCCCAAAAAAACTCCCTAACATTTTTTCGGCCCCGGCATTGAGAAAACGCTGTACGGCAAAACCGAGTGCTTCTGTTGCTTCACCTTCGGCCAGGAAAGACAGCTTGGATGTTCCCTGAGATCCTTTCATGACGATCATCCCCTTGCCATGAATCTCCCCGAGGTTTCCTTTTCCCTTCATCAGCAGCCGATAAGTGGAAGGATCCTGCTCTTCTATTGTCCGGATATCAAGTATGAAAACATCCTTTATCGGACCCCAGTTCACCGCTATCTCCGCCTGGTAGATTCCTTCCGAAGGTTCTTCAAATCGTTTGCATCCCTGGAAAGCTTTTCTCAGCACGTCTGCATCCTTGATATATTTCCAAACAATGGTCTTCGGCAGATCGAACGCATGATGGTATTTGATTTTCAAATAAATGCCCCTTTCACAAAGTAGGTCATTTATTCATATTCAAATGGCAGCCATCATGTTAAAAAATAGATGGCATCGTGTTCCCAGTGCCTCACCAGAAATCAAAGACTTACAGATACCTTTTCTTTATTTTTGAAATAAACCCATTCTTTAAAGCCTATTTCCTTCAGACGGGCTTGGACAAGGTCGAACTCGTCGCCGACCCGATGGGGGTCATGGGCATCCGAACCAATGGTAACCTTAATTCCGTAGTGCATGGCCATTTCTAACATGTCATCGGACGGATACCAGCCTCCGACATCTTTGGTTTTTCCGGATGTGTTGATTTCAATCGCCATATCACATTCACCAATCACTTTTAACGTATGTTCCACAGCGTGGGTCTGGATCGATGAAAAAGCGGGATAAAATCCCTTCATTGCATCGATGTGGCCCAGAATTTGAAACATGCCGCTTCGGGCCGATTGTTCAATCAAGGAATAATAATTTTCCTTTGTCCGGATTTTTTCCTGTTCAGTAAGCCCCTCCCAGCGGCCTCTTTTAAAAATGCTGACGCCGTCCACATGATGAACCGAACCGATAATGTAATCAAACGGATATGGTTCGAAGCAGGCCCGATACTGTTCAGTAGACTCCGGAAAGAAATCGGACTCCACTCCCAAGAGGACATCGATTTTCCCGCTGTATTCTTGTTTCAGCTCGAGCACTTCTTTTACATACTCGGGAAATTGGCTTTTTGCCATGGCAATCCGAGGGAATGGCTGATCTTCTTCGCTCGAGAAGTATGGTGAATGATCGGCAATCCCAATCACTTTCAGCCCCCTTTCAATGGCAGCCTCAATATAATCTCGGATCGTGCCGCGGGCGTGGCCGCAGCGGTTGTGGTGGGTATGCAAATCAAATTTCGTATAGGGTTGGGAATGGTTCATTAATGATCACCTCTAAACTATTTGTTCAATTCATCGGATTATTCATATTCATTAGGATGCCTCTACTCGCTTTTTCCATTACTTTTTCCAACGAATTCGGTCTCCCTCTTTCCCAAACACCAGAAAATAGATTATACTGGACTAACCATTACATAAGGAGGATTTTCTAATGACTGAGAATAATCAAACCGAAGCGCCGAAAAAGAAGCTCAGCCTGCAGGAGTTGATGAAGCAGCAGCTTGAAAACAAAAAGAATCAGGCCGCGGCCGGCAAAGGGAAAGCAAACCAGCAGACGAAAAAACCAATCAATACCAGGAGAAATATGTGTGTCTAATAACTGGACATTCATCCAAGCATCTTACAGGTGCAAAACAAGTTAGAGCTTGAGGGAATATAATTGGCCCTCAAGCTTTTTTATAAATCAGCATTACAAATTTTACAAATAAGAATTATATCTAAATCCTTCATTCTACTGTGAAACGATCCGACTCCCGCCTCAATAAATACTATTTAAAGTGCTG
>CAYNUT010000181.1:0-5215 GCA_964400595.1 uncultured Neobacillus sp.
AACCAAACCAAATCAGAGCTACATTACGAAAGGAGCTAGTTATTATGAAGGATACTATGAAATATGTAGGTTTAGACGTATCAAAAGAAAAAATTGCTGTCGATATTGCAGATGAAGGACGAGATGAGCCAAGATACTGGGGCATGATTGCGAATTCACCAGAAGCAGTAAGAAATTGATGGAAAAATTAGGAAATAGCGAGAGTTTACGCGTGTGTTACGAAGCAGGGCCTACCGGATATGCATTGTATAGGTTACTCCTTACATTGAATATTCACTGTACTGTGATAGCGCCATCTTTTATTCCTCAAAAACTTGGAGAGCGTATTAAAACGGATCGTCGAGATTCCGTTCGTCTGGCTCACTTATATCGGGCTGGGGAATTAACTTCTGTTTACGTTCCTACTTCAGAGGATGAAGCTTTACGAGATCTTGTTAGATGTCGAGAAGATGCAAAAGAAGACGAATTAAGAGCTAAACACCGGTTAAGTAAATTTTTATTACCTTATGATATTCAACCACCATCAAAAGGAAAAAATGGACCGTCAGATATTATAGATGGTTAGACACGTTAAAGTTCGAAAACTCTAAACTACAAGTGGTTTTTCAAGAGTACTATCATCAAATTAAAGAGATACAACAACGAATCATAAGACTAGAAGAAGAAATCAGATTACAAGCAACGGACGGTATCCATGCCCCAACTATCCAAGCTTTACAAGCATTAAGAGGAGTGGCGCATATTACAGCGGTTAGCATTACGGCGGAAAGGCCATAACAGGGCTTCCTCCTTAAGATTCTGAGTTAGATTGGACTCTATACTCTTATCTTACTGAGGAGCTCTATTTTTTTAAAACCTGATATTTAACGATCTACAGGAATGCTAATCTGGGGATTATTAGAAGTGGACTGAAATATTGTCACTTTATTGATTTTCAAAATTCCCCTCAAACATGGCTGGTTCTTTTTTAACAGGAAATCGCACTTATAAAAAGCATCCTAAATTTCTCCCTATCTTCTGATGTAAATGGTTTTGGACCCTTTGTACGCTTTCCGCTTTTCCGGGCCATTGCACTCAAATACCGTGATTGCAGTAATTGGTCAATGTTTTCATTTGTATATCTATAGCCATTATGATGAAGTACCGTACATTCTTTTGCTAAACCCAATGAAGCAAGGCCATAATCTTGTGTAACAATGATATCTCCTTTTTCCGCTAACTTCATAATCCGGTAATCGGCAGCATCTGCTCCAGAATCAACATAAATCGTTTCTACACCTGATGGTTGTTCGGCATTAGAAAAATGAGAAAAGCTTGTAACAAGGATAACAGGAATTTCGGCATTCGTCCCTTCATTGATAATAATATCTTTTACCGGACAAGCATCAGCATCAACATAAATTTTCATTTTATCGCTCCCGTAAATAAGTGCTTTATTCCTAACTTTTTAATAACGTTTATTTGTATTTTCTTAAAACATCATACACATATTCTTGGTTTGCTGCAGAAGTTTTTTGATTTTTTATCTTTATGATACAATTGCTAAGATAAATAATTTTGGAGGCTATTATGCTGATTTTTGAAGAAAAACTTGCTATTATCGATACTTTTCCTGAACTTGAAAGAGTAAATGTTTCCCTAGGACGTGTAAATTATCAATTCAAAGAAAGTAAGTCAGATAAAAAGAATGTCGTTTATCATCTTCATCCCAATGGCAATGGCTTTGTCTATGCCGGCAAACTGCCTCATTACCAGACCGATCAAAAAGGGATGGTTAATATCCGTGACTTTTCAGCTCAAGAATTGAAACAATTGATCAGTGAGTCAATTAAGAGTCTTTCTTTTGAGGAAATCCCGCCTGTAGAAACAGCCATTATTGGGGAGAACAGAGTAGAAAAATGGGTGAATGCGGACAACGGGAACCTGATGCTGGTCCACGAAGACGAAGCATGGAATATTTACTATGGTCTAAATCTGGAGGAAACCTTCAACACATATGAGGAAGCTGAAATATTTTTAGTGGAAGAAGGCTTTAGAAGGATTTAAGTTTTTTAATGATTTATATAGAAAGACTAAATCATGGACCCCTGAAGGGTACCTTAAATAAGCCCCATAAATATAAAGGGGGGTACGTTCGGGCTTGTACCTATTGGTATTAAAAGGATCTCACTGATTTAAATGAAAAGTGAGAAAAGTTAGAATGCTAAATGGACCAATTTATAACGCGAACCATTCCACTAACTACAGAGTAGGTTGTAAGCCCCCATTCAAACAAACGCATACAAACATGCAACATCTCCTGGTACGATCAAGGTATCAATTTAAGGAGGTGTTTTTCTTATGCCACAACAAAAATTAACCATTGTCCCCGTTACACTCCACCCAGATAGCTAATAATGATAAATGCGAAGAAAGGTGCAAAGGAAGAAATTACATCTAACTTCAGTACATCATTTGGGAAATCATCTCTAAATGTTCTAAAAAAAAGAGTCAGAGACTGGATACTTACACTTCATTAAAAAACATTTGATAATACTGTATATTATTCCAAAACTTTGATATACTTTTAGCCAAATATCTGAAACAAGAGGTACATAACGTGTCAAAATCTAAAATACAATTCTGGCTTATTCAAATTTTGCTCATTTTAACAATTATTTTCGTTTCAACAAAAATCACCTTTATGTTTAGGCCTATAGGAGTTTTTTTCTCAACGGTTTTCTTTCCAATCCTGATAACAGGTTTCCTCTATTTCCTTTTAAATCCGTTTGTGAATTTTCTCGAACGCAAAAAGCTTCCTAGGATGGCAGCCATACTTATCATCTATGTTGGGTTTGCAGGTCTTCTTGTGTTGGCAATAAGCAGTTTGGTTCCAGTTGTGTCAAAACAGGCGGCTGATCTTGCCAATAATTTGCCGGTCTTTGCCCATGAGACTACTGAATTTTTAAAAAATGTGGTCAAGTCTTCTGAGTTTAAAACTTTTTGGAATGAGCAGAGTGAAATTATTGATACGGTGCAACAACGGTTAATGGAGTATGCAAATACATTGCCCCAAAAACTGACGGGAGGAATTATGGCTTTTTTTGGCATGGTCACCAATATAGCTGTTATTCTTGTCACTGTACCATTTTTATTATTTTACATGTTTAAGGATGGTCATAAATTTCCCAAAGCTGTTTCAAATTTTATTCCTGCCGGTTATAGAGAAGAGGGCATAAAAATTTTGAAAGAAACAGGGGAGACACTATCAGCTTACATCCAGGGACAGGTTGTGGTCGCACTGGCGGTTGGAACGTTGGCTTTTATTGGATTTTTAATCATTGATTTGCGTTATGCGTTAATCATGGCGCTAATTATATCCTTCACAAACATTATCCCTTATGTGGGACCAATCATTGGTGGTATGCCCGCTGTGCTGGTCGCTTTCTTTGATTCACCGACGAGAGCTTTATTGGTAATAGTCGTCATCCTGATTGCACAGCAAATTGAAGGGAACTTGCTGTCACCAATGATCTTAGGTAAAACTTTAGATACCCACCCAGCTACAATCATCATTATTCTATTGGCTGCAGGCAACCTGGCAGGCGTACTCGGCATGGTCCTAGCTATTCCTACCTATGCTGTGTCAAAAACAATTGTCTTGAACTTAGCCCGATTTTTAAGAGCGAGAAAAGCGGCGAATAATACAATAGAAGGAACTTGAGTCACAGCCCAGGTTCCTTTTTTCTCTATAATGGGAAGTTATCCAAATGAGAAAACGAACAGTTATTAGATACTTTTATTCATAACATCTCGTATTTTGCCTTATGATCGTTATTCGGAAACGTACAGGTTGGTGGAATTTATGAAGCCGCAATGCCATTGATTAATAATCAATCAAAAGAAGGGAAAATTGTATGGAAATCGGGAATTTAACAGCACTCATAGTTTCAATCATCACCATTTTCAATCTCATCCTTTCAGCGGGGGTTTTATTTTTTGAAAGAAGAGATATTGGTTATACTTGGGCTTGGCTGATGGTTTTATTTTTCATCCCCATTTTAGGTTTTCTTATTTATATCTTTCTCGGCCGCAAACTTAAACAGAAAAATTTCTACAGGCTTTCAGGCGAAGAAAGAGAATTTCTTCAATCTGAAGTAGATAAGCAATTATCAACATTAAGAAATGAGGAGAAACATCAGTCTCCTTTGTTAAAGAAATATGCTGAATTGATAAGGATGAACCTTAGATCTTCTCAGGCTCTCATGACAAATGATAATGAAATATTAATTTTCAATGATGGGCATGATAAATTCCACTCTTTATTTGAGGACATTAAATCTGCCAAGAAAGAGATAAATATACAATACTACATAATCCAGCCGGATTCTCTGGGAAAAAAACTAAGAGATGAATTAACTAAAAAAGCGAAAGAAGGAGTAAAAGTAAGGCTTCTCTATGACGAAATCGGCTCAAAGAAAATTTCACCCAAGTTCTTTAAAGAATTACGCTTAGCAGGTGGAGAAGTGGAGGTTTTCTTTCCCTCGCTTCTGAAACCAGTGAATTTTCGTATCAACAATAGAAATCATCGTAAACTTTCGATAATTGATGGGGAAATTGCTTATATTGGCGGTTTCAATGTAGGGGATGAGTATCTCGGTCTTGCTAAGAAATTCGGATATTGGCGTGATACACATTTCAGAATAAAGGGAAATGCAGTCAACCAGATCCAAGGGAGATTTATTCTGGACTGGCGTCAGGCTGGCAAGCATGAAAATGGGAACTACGAGGAGTTTTCGTTCCAGACTGAAAAGCATGATGGCACGAGTCCTGTTCAAATCGTTTCAAGCGGACCTAATTCGCAAACCGAACACCTAAAGAATATGTACATTAAACTAATTCTGTCAGCAAAACAAAGTGTGTATATTCAAACACCATATTTCATTCCAGATACTAGTTTTATGGATGCTTGTAAAATTGCCCTCTTATCAGGCGTTGATTTGCGGATTATGATTCCCAACAAGCCAGACCATCCTTTTGTTTACTGGGCTTCTTGGGCATATACTGGAGATTTATTGGCTTACGGAGCAAAAATTTTGATATATGAGAATGGTTTCTTGCATAGTAAGACGATTGTGGTAGACCAGGAGGTCGCATCAGTAGGGACGATGAATATAGACTCCAGGAGCTTCAGGTTGAACTTTGAAGTGAATGCAATAGTATACGATGAAAAAAT
>CAYNUT010000182.1:0-5179 GCA_964400595.1 uncultured Neobacillus sp.
AGCATTTACAGAAATAAGATTGTAAAGTATAATAAATTAACAGATAATTCTGAAATAATTCACTTATCTATATACTATGTATCAAACAAATTTATACAATAATATGTAAAAAGGAGGGAAGTAGATGAAAATTAGTAAAGTAATTATAATGTTATTCATTTTGATGCTCGTGACTTCGGTTGCTTTTGCGGCTCCTGGGGGGCAGCTTGGAGGTGCCACTAATCCGCCGGGGCAAACAACTTATGGCCCTGATGATTGGAGCCTTAGTGATTGCATCATGTGGTCTAGAGAAGCCGGTTATTGGAATAACGTAAATCAACCCAATGAATTCGTCCACTGGTGGCTTTTCGGATATTTTGAATAATATAACACATTACCGAAAAGACCTATAGCGGAGTTTTAGCTATAGGTCTTTTTAACCCATTACTAAAATTCATTAACTAAAATTTATATGAAAAAAATTTTAAAAAGTATACTTAAATAAGAAAATGATGCGAAAGTATTGCATAAAATATCAGAATATTAAGATAATAAATCTTAAGATAAGTATAGATTATCGTTATATTGAAATTATTTTATTAATAAGTGAATAATAATTATCACTTTCTGAAGTTTTTTGTTTGTTAAGTAAGAGGTGAATACAATGGAGCAAAAGTTTAAAAATATAAATGGAAAAGAGTGTCAATTTTCCTCATTGGCTGGCATTGCAGAAGGAAATGCTGACATGCCAACGCAATCTCTGCTACGGAAATTGAAATTATTTGTGCGAAGAAATTTAACAACACAACAGGATAGAAAACTTCACATATATGCAGATAAATTAGTGAGTTTGTTTTACGCATCAGAAGATAAAATCAACATTGAAAAAAATTCAAATTTTATTGAACAAGCACAAAGTTTTAAAAACGGTGATTTGGTTCGCATTCGTTCTAAAGAAGAAATTGAGTCAACATTAAATCATATGGGACAATTAAAAGGCTGTACTTTTATGGATGTTATGATACCATACTGCGGTACATTACAGCATGTTTTAAAACCTATGGATCGCTTCGTTGACGAGCGAGACCTTAGAGTAAAAAAGTGCAGTGGTCTGGTCCTTCTTGACGGAGTAATGTGCCAGGGGACAACACAATTTGGGCGGTGTGATCGTTCTTGCCTAATGTTTTGGCGGCAAGAATGGCTGCAAAAAGTTGAATAGTACATGATTTAAACACTTCAAATACGCATTAACGTTGTTATTTAGACTTAGAAAGAGCTTTGGTTCGTTTTTCTTCTTTTGGAGGCGATTTACATGCTTAAATACTTGATTCCGGCATGTTTATTTATATTAGATTGCCTGATTATAATAAGCGCTGCTGTTACGGTTGTAGGTGTGCGCTTTGAAGGCGAGCAATTTAGCATTTATTTTGAGCAAATTGTACAATATTTGCCTGTTTTACTTTTATGTTATTTACCATTTTTTGCAGGTTTTAGGCTTTATAGAAGAGTTTGGCGTCATGCTGGATATAAAGAAATTTTATCAATAACTCTGGCAACGTTTTATGGTACTTTAAGTTTTTTTGGCACTTCTACAATATTTTATACTTCCTTGCCTAGAAGCGTTTATGTCCTTTTATACTTTTTTATAATTGTAGAAGTTGGATTCAGCAGATTAGTGCTTAGATATTTTTTGAGATGTAGCGATATGAGGAAAAATACAAATTCTGCAATTCCGGTAATCATAATAGGTGCAGGATATGCTGGCAACCTAGTGGCAAGTGATATATTGAATCATAATTCCTACAATCGCAATATTATTGGCTTCATAGATGACGATGAAGAAAAACACGGACAGCTCTCATTTGGGATCAAAGTATTAGGAGGACGCGATAAAATACTAGAAGTTGTCAACAAATTTGGAGTAAAGGAAATTATTATCGCAATACCATCCTTGACACCAAAAGAGAGTGCGGAGTTGGCCGCATTGTGCAGCAAAACTAAGTGTAAAGTAAAAATTGTTCCAGATATATATGCAATTCTTGATGAAGATGTATCGATTAAAAATTTGCGGCCCGTAAACATAGGCGATTTGTTACAACGAGAGCCTGTTGTTTTGGATATTAAACAAATATCAGACTCTTTGGTAGATAAATGTGTATTGGTAACCGGTGCAGGAGGGTCAATTGGCTCTGAACTCTGCCGCAAGATTATAAAAATGAAGCCTTCTAGTCTGCTTTTGCTAGGCAAAGGTGAAAATAGCATATATGAAATTCATCAAGAACTTTCTTGCTTGCATGGTCCTGGACAGCTGGTGCCAATTGTTGCAAGCGTGCGTGATAGAAAAGGTTTGGAAGAAATTTTTGATCATTACAGACCTCAAGTTGTATTTCATGCTGCAGCGCATAAGCATGTACCATTGATGGAAGCTCAACCGATAGAGGCAGTAAAAAACAATGTTTTTGGAACTTTAAATGTAGCTGTATTATCTGGAGAATATGGTGTTGAGACATTTGTGATGGTTTCCACAGATAAAGCAGTGAATCCAACAAGTGTCATGGGAGCTACTAAACGCGTAGCGGAAAAGATTATACGTGTATTAAATGAGAAATACTCAACAAAATATGTAGCAGTTCGTTTTGGTAATGTATTAGGCAGTCGTGGAAGTGTAGTACCGCTATTTAAGAAACAAATAGAAGCGGGAGGCCCTTTGACGGTTACTGACCCTGAAATCGTACGTTATTTTATGACGATTCCAGAAGCCTCCATGCTTGTTTTACAGGCTAGCACAATGGGAAACGGCGGAGAAGTATTTGTTTTGGATATGGGTGAGCCAATAAAAATTATTGATTTAGCAAAAAATATGATTAGGTTATCAGGTCTGGAACCAGGAGTGGATATAAAGATTGATATTGTTGGGTTGCGTCCTGGGGAAAAATTATTTGAAGAGCTTCTTACGGCAGAAGAAGGTACGCTTCCAACTATGCACAAACAGATTTTTTGTGCAAATATTCCTAATGTTGATCCTAATAATTTGGAGTTTAATCTTAACAAGTTTGAAAATTGTAAATGCGACCTGGATGTTATAGCTGTACTCAAAGAAATTGTACCAACATACAAACCTAATCATTTTTAAGGGAAAAAAATATCAGTAACATTAGGAATTGCTTACTTGTGTGATGTGTAAGTAAAGAAAAGGAGGGCATTATGAAAAAAGGATTTATTGTTATATTGCTAACAGGAATTGTCATGTTGAGCAGCTTAGCATTTGCTGGCGAATACATAATGTGTCCTGGAGACCAGTTGGATATCGTAGTTATCGGCAATGAGGATATTAATGCCACTGCTCCATCTGGAAGCAAATATATAGTGCGACCGGACGGTAAGTTATCTTATCCTCTGATTGGTGAAATAGATACTACAGGCCTCAACGTAAGTCAATTTACTAAACTACTACAGGATAAGCTCGCGATATATTTAGTACAGCCTCAGGTTACTGTCAATATTACTCAGCTTGGTACAACAAGGGTATATGTCCTGGGTGAAGTGAAAAAACCAGGTTTATATGAACTGGTTAAGTCTCACAATGTATTAGATGCTATAGGAATAGCTGAAGGCTATACTAAAGACGCCGCTAAAAAGAAAGTATTTTTGATTCACAAAGATCATAGGGGTGAACCTATAAAAATTAATTTGAATGATCTTTTGAAAAAAGGCGACACAAGCCAAAATTATTCACTTGCTGAAGGTGATTTGCTTTATCTTACAAGTAACGGCCGTATAGATTTTGCAAGGGATATTCTGCCGATCATTAGTGTTGCTTACATGGTTAATGATATTCAGGACAATTAATGTTTAAAGATGAAACCTTGATAAACTTGGAGAATGAAAATGCCTGCTTTTTTACTCAAAAACTAAATTGATGGAGGTACTAATCGTGGATGAAAACAAGATTTACCTACGCGAATTGTTTAGTATAATAGCACAAAACCTCCGTAAAATATCGCTTATTGCGTTAGCTTTCCTAGGTTTTGCAGTTTTATATCTGTTCATATCTTCGCCAGTATATGAATCAGAGTCATTAATGCGGATAAAACAACCTCAGGGTATAGCCACTTCACTATTGGAAGTGGTACCAGGCAGAAACGAAGGACCGACCAATCAGCTTATGAGCACATATGCTGAAATTTTAAAAAGCAGAAGTGTTATTGAACCAGTTATTTCTGCTACTGAAGAAATGGAAAATGGCAAGTATATTTCTTATGAAAATTATGTTAAAGAACGCGTTATGACAACTCCAATAAAAAATACAGAAATTATGAAAGTTACATTTTATGCCAATACCCCTGAATTAGCAAAAAAAGCAAACGAATTAGGCATAGCTGGATTTCTGAATCGTCTTAATGAGTTAAGCCGTACAGAACAAAAAATGACTAAGGAATTTATAGCTGGCAGATTATTTGAGGCTCAAAAGGAATTATACAACACAGAAACAGCTTTACAAGAATTCAAACAAAAAAATAATATCATAGAACCATCGGAAACCACCAAGGCTATTGGTGCTAAAGTCGCATGGATTGATCAAGGTATGGCCGAGAACTCAGTAAATTTAGCAACTGCACAAGCTAGACTAGCTGCAATTGAAGCTCAGTTATCTACTTCAGGTAAGGCAATTTCTGATAGTACAACTATCAAACTATACAATCAAAAATTAGCAGAACTCGAAATGACAAAAGTGAGTTATTTGGGGAAGTATACTGACAAACATCCTAAAGTAATCGAAGTTAATGCTGAAATTCAAAGCACGCGCAATCAACTTCAGGGTGAAATTGATAAAGTCGCTTCTTTGCAGGCAGCTTCAGATAACGCAGTCCAACAGAATTTGATTGCTAGTAAATTTCAAAGTGAAGCAGAAATTGCTGTCGCTAATGCAAAGGCACACGCTATGTCAGCTCTTGAAAATACTAATGGGAAGGCAATTCAAGCCATGCCTGGAGTTGAACAAAGTTATTTGCGTTTAGCGCGTAATGCAAATGTTGCTCAAGAAATTTACGTTATGCTTGCCAAGAGATTAGAAGAAGCTAAGGTAGCTGAAGCCATGGTTTCTACAGAAGTGCAGGTTGTAGACAATCCTACGCTTCCCAATGCACCTGTACAGCCAAAAAAAATACTGACTCTTTCGTTGGCATTACTTCTTGGTCTG
>CAYNUT010000183.1:0-5131 GCA_964400595.1 uncultured Neobacillus sp.
ATTTATGATAAGGTTCCCCGCACCTGTTTAACCAACAGTTCATTGCAAATACTGGTGGTGACAGGCACCTTTTTCAATTATAGTATTCCTTTGCTAACTCTATAAAATTCTTAGCAGGGGTAGAGATAAAATGCTGTTCAAGCCAAATGACTCCTAAAGGAGAGGTCATGTTGGAATTGCTTATCGGCGTAGAGAAGAGACTTTTAGCCCCATAGACATCAAAAACAGATTTTGGAACAATCGTTGCCCCCATTCCCACCTTAACTAGTTCCATTAAGACATGCATATCAGAGCACTCCGCAATACTTGTTATTTGAAGATTTTGTCTAGTAAATGTTTCAATAATCGTATCATAAATGCCCAAGCCCTCTGTACTAGGAATAATAAGAGGCTTATGCGAAATCTCTTCTAGAGATATAAATGGTACTACATCATTGCTTACGAAAACAAAGGGCTCATTAATAAGATGATGATATGTCAAACCACGATGTTCAAGTGGAAGACGTACAAACGCAATTTCAATCACCCTGTTTTTTACCAATTCCGCTAAATAAAAGGAGTCATTTTGAACAATTTTTAGGGAAACAAGAGGATTATTTTTGTGGAAAGATTGAAGCATTTCCGAAAATCCCGAAACCGATGATGTATTGATTCCTACATTAAGAACACCCTTTTTTCCCTCCTCTGTATCCTGTAATTCATTTTTTATTTCTTCAAAACTGTTTACGAGATTCATTGCTCTTTTGTAGAGTACATAGCCTTTATCGGTTAATTCCATACTCCTCCCATTTCTTTCGATTAATTTAACACCTAGCTCATCCTCTAATTGTTTTACCATTATGCTAAGCGGTGGTTGTGACAAATGCAGCCGATTGGCAGCAGCTGTTATATTCTTTTCCTCAGCTATCGCTATAAAATACCGTAATTGTTTAATGTCCATTGAATTCACCTTATATTTAAAAAATGTATCGTTTTTATATAAATTATATATTTTTTATATAGTATATGTCCATGATATGATAACTATCGATTTCAATGTAAATAGAAAGGTGATTTCATGGAACGTTTTTTTAAATTAAATCAACATGGTACGACAATTACAAAAGAATTTTCTTCAGGTTTTATTTCATATTTAACAGCTTTCTACATCATTATTGTCAATGCAACGATTTTGTCAGTAGCAGGAATTCCGATGGAAGCAGGAATCATCTCGACCATATTAGCCAGTTCTTTTGGATGCGTAATAGTCGGTTTATGGAGTAATACCCCTCTTATCCTCATCCCTGGTATGGGCCTCAATGCGATGTTTACTTATACTATCGTTCAAACCGGGGGATTTACTTGGCAGGAAGCGTTGGCGATGGTTTTCGTTGCAGGAATGATCTTTGTTGTGATTGCCTTTACACCAATGGCGAAAGTGATTATGTCCTCTATTCCTAATTCCTTAAAAGAAGCCATTACCATTGGGATTGGAATCTTATTGATCTTAATTGGATTTGACAATGCTGGTATTATTACGAATTCTAAGCATACCCTGCTTGCAATTGGTGATTTGAGCAGTCCCTCAGCAATCACTACATTCATTGGTTTGGTTATTACGGTTTTATTATTTATTAAAAATGTACCGGGAAACCTTTTATTAAGTATTATGATTACCTCGTTGTTATCGATTTGGCTTGGGGGGACCACTTCTGAGGGGCTTTCCCTTTCAATTCCATCCTTTCATGGATACCTTGGCGTTTTTGGTCAGGCTTCATGGTCACAAGCAGGTAATATTGTATTCTGGCTGACTTCCATCTCATTTGCAATGGTAGTTGTGTTTGAAAATATTGGCTTGATTCATGGATATAGCAATATGTTAAAAAAACCTGGGAGCAGTAAGAAATCACTTCAGGCTACAGCTGTTTCCGTTTTATCTTCCGGGCTCTTTGGAACTAGTCCTACTGTTGCATCAGTAGAAGCAGCAGCAGGAATTGCAGCCGGTGGAAAAACAGGGTTGACCAGTATTGTGACCGGAATATTGTTTCTCGTTTCGCTCTTGTTTATACCTGTCATTAAAATGGTTCCCGCAAGTGCAGTTTCCCCCATTCTGATATTAATAGGCGTTCTTATGTTGCAAAACATTGTCCATATTTCAATGGATGACTTAACAGAGAGCTTTCCGGCACTTCTAATTATTGTATTGATTCCTTTAACCTATAGCATTGCAGATGGCATGTCTTTTGGCTTTATTCTATACCCATTGATGAAGCTTTTATTAGGGAAAGGAAAGGAAGTTCACCCTGTGCTTTATTTGATTGCCATTCTATTTATTGGAAATTTTGTTATTCAATACGTATTTTAGTAAAAAAGCTATTACCTGATATCTAACCGTTAATTAATTAATATTACTAAAAATGGAGGTTTGTAAAATGTTCGAATATAAAGTTGCAAAAATTAAACTTAGCAGATGGAACAATATGCCAAAAGAAGATTATCATGAGATCATTGCCAATCATGCGAAGGAGGGTTGGAGATTCGTCCAATTATTCGCTCCGGCTATATCTGGATACGGTTCTGCTTCATATTTTGAAATTATTTTTGAAAGACCACTCAATTAAGAACAGTACCTATAGCTCTTCGAATAATGTCGATGAATTCGACAAAATTCGGGTGGTGACAGGCACTTACAGTAGAAAATTTAACGTTGCTTATGTAGATAAAGGCGATTGCTAAATATTATTAGAAATCGCCTTTTATTAAACCTTATTTACTTATGGTATGGTTCACCGTAACAGTTCAAAATGAGGTTTAAAATTATTATTGATATCAATGCTGTTAAAATAACTATTTTACTTCTTTTTTTCTTTTACAATACCGGTTTGAATCATAAAATATATGATAAGTAATTAGTAAAAGCAAGCATTAGTCTATCTAAAGAAAAATTAATAAAACCTTTACACAGAAATACTTAATTCTATATTTTGGAAAAGTATAATAAAATATATAGATTTATATTGATTTCAACTTTGATAGGGATATTTTGGCGGTAAACCACGCTTGTTATCAAAAAATTAAGTGTTAACTCAAAAAAACAATTAAACTCCATTGTTTGTTCAGACTCTATTCAAACCAAGGAGGAAAAACTTATGCCCTTTCCTACAAAGATACTTCATATTTACCTTAGTGCTACATCCCTCGTGATTTCAGGAATTTTGTTTGTACTTTATCCTGCATTACGTCCCTTTTCTGATGAAACATCCATGGAAGGTGCCACAGCCTTCGCCTCCACCGAATGGTTAGTGGCACATATGCTAGCCATAGTTGCTTTCACACTACTGCCTCTTGGTTTACTTGGGCTTCACAACTCATTACAAGGAACAGCAAGAAACTCACTTACCTATTGGGCGTTCGTGTTGTGTTTAGTAGGGATAGGTCTAGCTTTGCCTTTTTATGGAGGGGAAACATTCGGTCTTCATGCTATTGGGCAGGAAGCGATAAGGCAACAATCAGACGAACTGGTTAGTTTAGCAAATATCGTCCGTTCTGGCGCAGGCCTGGTTATGTTCCTTATAGGACTCCTACTACTCGGCATTGCCACAATTTTATTTGCTATAGCAATTTGGAGGTCTGGAAAATATCCGAAATGGAGTGGCCTTCCATTCGCATTCGGGATGTGTCTATATATTCCGCAATTTTTTGTTGGGCAACCGCTGAGAGTTGCCCACGGATTATTGGTAGCCATTGGTTGTATCTTGATAGCAATAGATTTATGGAAAGATAGCAACCAAAATATTAACCAGAAGGCCCAGCCAAAGACTTATGAATCCTAAGAGGACAACAGCTTGCGTTAAGTGAGGTCATCAAGATATAACAGAACAAGGGCAGACTAAAACTCTATATTTTATTGAACTTCCTCTGCCCTAATTTAGAATTATTGTGGTTTTAACATTATATTTCTGTGCAAGGCTGTTTTTAAGCGGTGAATGAATGGCAAAAGGATTCTTTTAATCAATACTGTTATTTTTAAAAACATAATAAACTCCATTTAAAGGCACCTTTACGGAAAACCTCATTTACTTGTGATACGGTTCACCTCACCTGCTTAAGTGGCAGTTTTTATACATACCTTCGATACTCTGTTCCCGACCGTATCAATGCAGTATAATGAACATAAAGAAATTATGATTAGAGGTAAGTTGATGAAAAAATTACATGGTTATGCAGCAGAAGTAATTAAAGAAATAATCTATGAAGGTGAATCGATTTTTGAAATTGATGGAAAGAGATACTTTTTATCTTTAATTGATGAACCTGAAACAACAGTAAAAGAAGACGTTGCGAATGATCCTGAATTAAAACAAAAGCTATTGCAAGCAAAAAAAGACATTTTAGAAGGAAACGTTTTTTCAACTGATGAGGTTTTAGAGATGATTGAGCAAGGTGAACTTTAGATGAAAATAAAATGGACGAAACAAGCCTTGGAAGGGTTTAATAATATCCAGAGTCAGTATTTTACCGCAAGCTAAACAAAGGAATATAAAACAGATTTAGTTAAAAGAATCCAAGTGAAAATTTCCCTACTCGGAACAAGTATCAAAGCAAATCAGCCAGAGTGGGAAGGCACCTACAAAATTATTGTAGATAAGTACATTGTTTATTATACCTTTTCAGTTGACCAAGCTATTTTCTATATTGAATACTTCAAGCATTCCAGACAAAAAAGATAAACTCGATAAGATAAACAAAAAAATCTCTTGTCTAGTTTATTTTTTATTTATATTTCAAAAAGACACCTCTATCTATGGTACGTTCTTCACAATTTATCCAAATCCCTACTTTAAATATAATGACTTGGACTCCCAATACTTACACACTCCTCTTGATGTCATTGCCTTTGCTTAGCCCGGGGCGGATGGGATTCATTTTAGATTTCTAACTGATATCGGGCAAGTTAAAGATTTAGAAAAAAAGTGAAGCCATTTGTGCTCCACTTCAACCTTTATCTTTTTGAACTTTAAGGCTAACTTATATTCTTTTGTTTCTTCTTTTCAATATCATGTATTTTTTCATATTTTCTATACATCAACCATGCAACAACTGAGAAAATAACGGGTCCAGCCACACTCCAAATGGTTGTTTGCATATCCCC
>CAYNUT010000184.1:0-5117 GCA_964400595.1 uncultured Neobacillus sp.
TGGACAATCTCACGATGCCTCAATGCCCTCTTTATGAAGAGGTATTGGATACACAAATGTTTGGACTGTCTAGAGAAATAGACTTTGCTGTTCGGTTAGGCTTAATAGCCGGTAAGGATGGGAAAGCAATTTTAGATAAATTAGAAAGAGAATTGTCTGCGCTTCACGATGCATCTATGAGAAGATAGTGTGAAAAGGAACCCAAACAATAGAAATGAATTGTTTGGGTTTTTTTATAACAAAATTACTTTTTCCTCAAGCCAGAGTTTCTATTTTCTATTATAATAGAGTGGAATAAATTTATTTTGAAAAATGAGGAAGTTTTGCATGCTGAAAAAAATCCTGAAATCATATGATTATTCATTGATTATTGCCATTATCCTGTTATGTGCTTTTGGGCTTGTGATGATCTATAGTGCAAGTATGGCTTACGCCGTACAAAGATATCAAGTTGCAAGCAACTTTTTTTATCAAAAGCAAAAAATTTTTTTGCTGGGATTTGCTGTTATTTTTTTTATTACAGCAATTGTCCCTTATAAAATTATGAAGTTTACCAAATGGTTTCAGGTACCGATGGTATTTGCCTCAATACTTGCGCTCCTTGGTCTGTTTGTTTTTGGTGAGGTCAAGAATAATGCGCAAAGCTGGTATCCAATTGGTTCCTTTTCATTTCAGCCATCTGAGTTTGTAAAGTTAGCTGTAATCATCTATTTGGCTTCTGTTTATGCGAAAAAACAGGACTATATTAATCAATTTAACAAAGGTGTACTGCCTCCGTTAGTTTATCTAATTCTAGTTTGTTTTTTAATTATTTTACAGCCTGACTTTGGAACAGCTGCAATCATTGCTCTAATTGCAAGCACGATTATTTTTTCATCCGGGATGAATCTGAAAAGTATCATGAAATTACTTGGGATGGCGCTTATCATCCTTCTACCCATCGTAGTGGTCGGCTGGGGGAAACTTTTTTCTGCGGAACGGATGAGCCGCTTTTCTGTATTGGACAATCCATTTGCCCCCCAGTATATAAAGGATGCCGGCTTTCATTTAGCTAACTCCTACATCGCCATTGGCTCCGGCGGAGTCAATGGTTTAGGTTTGGGCAAAAGCATCCAGAAGCTGGGCTACCTGCCTGAATCCCATACCGATTTCATTATGGCTGTTATTGCCGAAGAGTTAGGTGTTTGGGGTGTAGGATTCGTTATTCTTCTTCTTGCCTATGTTGTTCTTCGGGGAATATATATTGGCCTGCAGTGTAAAGATCCATTTGGCAGTCTTCTTGCCATTGGTATTTCGAGTATGATTGGAATTCAGACATTTATTAACCTTGCCGGTGTATCAGGCATGATTCCTCTTACAGGTGTGCCTCTGCCTTTCGTCAGCTATGGTGGTTCTTCCCTTTTAATGTTGGCAGCTGCGTCAGGAATTCTGGTAAATATATCGATGTTCGTGAAATTTGAAAAAAAATATAAAAATAATCAGGAACAAAGCGAAGAAAAGCAGTCATCAAGAAACGGAAAAATTTTTTATATTTAGTCAAAGACGCGAAGGAATATTCCCCTTCGCGTTTAAAATACATAAAAAATTGAGGTGTTTTTGTGTGACAAGACAAATCAATAAAGTTTTGGTGGCTAACAGAGGCGAAATTGCGATAAGGGTTTTTCGTGCATGCACAGAACTGAATATTCGGACAATCGCAATTTATTCAAAAGAGGATTCCGGTACATACCACCGTTATAAAGCGGATGAAGCCTATTTAGTAGGTGAGGGCAAAAAACCAATCGATGCTTATTTAGATATTGATGGCATCATAGCAATTGCCCAAAAAAGCGGTGCAGATGCCATTCATCCAGGATATGGATTTCTATCTGAAAATATTCATTTTGCCAGACGTTGTGAAGAGGAAGGGATTATTTTTATCGGTCCAAAATCCGAGCACCTGGATATGTTTGGTGATAAGGTAAAAGCGAGATATCAGGCAGAGCTGGCAGGCATACCGGTCATTCCCGGCAGCTCTGGTACCGTTAATGATTTTGATGAGATAGAAGAGTTCGCTGCCATCCACGGTTACCCGATTATCATCAAAGCATCCCTGGGCGGCGGCGGACGCGGTATGAGAATTGTTAAAAGCAAGGAGGAAGTCAAGGAAGCATTTGCTCGTGCAAAGTCGGAAGCAAAGGCGGCCTTTGGCAGTGATGAAGTTTACCTGGAGAAATTGATTGAAAATCCAAAGCATATTGAAGTGCAAATTATAGGTGATAAGCACGGCAATATCATACATCTGTTTGACCGTGATTGCTCCGTACAAAGACGTCACCAAAAAGTGGTAGAGGTAGCCCCAAGTGTATCAATTACGGCTGAGTTAAGGGAACGGATTTGTGATGCAGCTGTGAAGTTGATGAAAAATGTGTCTTACCTCAATGCGGGGACTGTCGAATTTCTAGTCGCGGGAAATGATTTTTATTTCATTGAGGTCAACCCAAGAATTCAGGTAGAGCATACCATTACAGAAATGGTTACCGGTATTGATATTGTCCAGTCGCAAATTCTAGTATCCGAAGGGCATGAATTACATGGCCCCATCATCGGTATTCCACCGCAGGAGAAAATTTTATTATATGGATTTGCTATTCAATCCCGCGTAACAACAGAGGATCCCCTTAATAATTTTATGCCCGATACAGGTAAGATTATGGCCTACCGCTCCGGAGGGGGCTTTGGTGTTCGGCTGGATGCAGGTAACAGTTTTATGGGGGCCGTGATTACACCATATTATGATTCGTTACTGGTTAAGCTTTCGACATGGGCCTTGACTTTCGAACAAGCTGCAGCAAAGATGGTTCGTAATTTGCAGGAATTTAGGATAAGAGGAATTAAAACAAATATTCCTTTTCTAGAAAATGTCGTGAAGCATGAAAAGTTCCTAAAAGGAGAATATAACACCTCTTTTATTGATACGACACCAGAGCTGTTTATTTTCCCGGCGAGAAAGGACCGGGGAACGAAAATGTTAAGCTATATCGGGACGGTAACGGTTAATGGATTCCCTGGTATTGAAAAGAAGAAGAGACCAGTATTTGCAAAACCAAGAATTCCTAACCTCCGATATGATTTTCCGTATAAAGACGGAACAAAGCAAATCCTGGATCAATTTGGACCGGAAGGCTTAGTAGAGTGGGTTAAGAACCAAAAACAGGTGTTATTAACGGACACTACTTTTAGGGATGCGCATCAATCGCTTCTTGCTACTCGGATGAGAACAACTGATATTGTTCATATTGCCGAGCCCGCAGCCAAGCTATTACCGGATTTATTTTCCTTTGAAATGTGGGGCGGTGCAACTTTCGATGTAGCCTATCGTTTTTTAAAGGAAGATCCGTGGGAGAGATTACTTGCGCTTCGAGATAAAATCCCGAATGTTCTATTTCAAATGCTGATTCGTGGTGCTAATGCGGTTGGTTATAAAAATTATCCCGACAATCTTATTAGGGAATTTGTAAATCAATCTTCCGCTGCAGGAATAGATGTTTTCCGCATATTTGACAGCCTGAACTGGGTGAAAGGGATGGAGACCGCCATTGATGCAGTCAGACAATCCGGGAAAATAGCAGAAGCTGCCATTTGTTATACAGGAGATATTTTAGACCCGGCGCGGATAAAATATAATCTTAATTATTATAAAAGTCTTGCCAAAGAGCTTGAACAACAGGGGGCGCATATTTTAGGAATAAAGGACATGGCAGGTCTGCTTAAGCCGGAGGCAGCGTACCGGCTAGTTTCCACATTAAAAGAAACGGTTGATATTCCCATTCATCTCCACACCCATGATACTAGCGGCAATGGCATCCTTATGTATGCACGAGCAATTGCAGGGGGCGTTGATATAGTTGACACTGCGCTAAGTACGATGGCAGGATTGACTTCTCAGCCAAGTGCCAATTCATTATATTATGCACTTGAAGGGACTGAACAAAGACCATCAATTAACATCGAAGCACTTGAGAAGCTTTCCTGCTATTGGGAGGATGTCCGGAGATACTATCATGATTTTGAAAGCGGCATGATGTCCCCTCATACTGAGGTCTATCAGCATGAAATGCCAGGAGGACAATACAGCAATCTGCAGCAGCAGGCGAAAGCTGTCGGCTTAGGAGATCAATGGGAAGAAGTAAAAGAAATGTACTCCCGCGTCAACCAATTGTTCGGTGATATTGTGAAGGTTACCCCATCTTCCAAGGTAGTAGGTGATATGGCACTGTTTATGGTGCAAAACGAATTGACTGAGGAAGATGTTTTATTAAAAGGACAATCGCTTGATTTTCCTGATTCTGTGGTGGAATTATTCGCGGGATATCTGGGCCGGCCATATGGCGGGTTTCCTGAACATCTTCAAAATGTCATTTTAAAAGGGAAAAAACCGCTTGAGGTTCGACCGGGTGAATTACTTGAAGAAATTGATTTTGAAACGCTTAAAGAGGAACTTTACGAGAAACTTGGAAGACAGGTAACCGATTTTGAAATCATTTCCTATGCCCTATATCCAAAAGTGTTTATGGAATATATTAAAACGGTTGAGCTGTACGGAGATATCTCTGTTTTGGACACACCGACTTTTCTTTATGGATTAAGACTCGGGGAAGCAGTTGAGGTCGAAATTGAAACTGGTAAAACGCTGATCGTGAAGCTTGTCTCCATCGGCCAGCCGCAGGCGGATGGGACGAGAGTAGTCTATTTTGAATTAAATGGCCAGCCGCGTGAGGTCGTAATTAAAGATGATAGTATTAAGTCAACCGTTGTTTCAAGAATAAAAGGAGACCTGAAAAATGAAAGGCATTTGACTGCCACCATGCCAGGAACAGTAGTAAAGGTTTTGGTGGAAAAGGGGGAAAGGGTTGAACGAGGTGATCATTTAATGATTACCGAAGCAATGAAGATGGAAACAACGATTCAGGCACCCTTCTCGGGGATAGTTAAGGATGTATATGCCGTTAACGGAGATGCGATTCAGCCAGGTGATTTATTACTAGAACTAGAGTAAAAAAACATAAAAAGCTGCCGATTTTGATCTGACCCAATAAAGTTAGACAAAAAGTTTAGGCTGCTTTCAAGACCTGAGT
>CAYNUT010000185.1:0-5068 GCA_964400595.1 uncultured Neobacillus sp.
ATTTTCGTTTAAACCATAATGCAACGTTGACCAATGCAATCATGACAGGTACTTCCACAAGTGGTCCAATAACAGCAGCAAATGCTGCACCAGAATGGATTCCAAATACACCAACAGCTACGGCAATGGCTAATTCAAAGTTATTACTACCAGCAGTAAAGGCAAGGGTTGTCGTTACAGGGTAGCTCGCTCCAATTTTCTTTCCCATGAAAAATGAAACAAAAAACATCACCACAAAGTAAATCAATAGTGGGATAGCGATCCGAACGACGTCTAACGGCAAGCTAACAATAGCATTTCCTTTTAATGAAAACATGATGATGATTGTAAATAGCAGCGCAATTAATGTAATAGGACTAATCTTAGGTATAAACACTTTTTCATACCACTGTCTGCCTTTTGCTTTTACCAGCGAAAAGCGTGTAAGCATTCCAGCTATAAAAGGGATTCCAAGATAAATGAAAACGGATTTTGCCACTTCCAACATGGTAATGTTTACAACTGCCCCCTGGATTCCCATCCATTTAGGAATGATGGTCACAAACACATACGCATAAACCGAGAAGAATAGCATTTGAAAGATAGAATTAAATGCTACTAGACCAGCTGCATATTCCGCATCTCCTTTGGCAAGATCATTCCATACAATGACCATCGCAATACAGCGGGCCAAACCAATCATGATGAGACCAACCATATACTCTGGTTTATCAGGAAGAAAGATAATGGCTAACAAAAACATAAGAACTGGTCCAATGATCCAGTTTTGCACCAGCGACAAGGATAGTACCTTCACATCTTTAAATACTCGCCCAATCTCCTCATAACGGACTTTAGCTAACGGAGGATACATCATTAAAATTAAGCCAATGGCAAGTGGAATCGAGGTAGTACCTACCTGTAAACTGTTCAATCCGTTTGCAAAGCCTGGAACAGCGAATCCCAAGCCTATCCCTACTGCCATGGCAAGGAAAATCCAAAGCGTAAGGTATCGATCCAAGTACGATAAACGTTTTTTTTCCGTACCACTCATGTTTCTCTACTCCCCTTTTTTATATAAAGTTAACACCCACATCGAAGAGTAGGATTGCTTTTTTCTATTTGTTTGATATTCTCAGACTCGTCGGGTACATGTTCCAAAATATCTTCTATCAGTCCGTATAAGTCACTTTGTGAATTGAGTGAATAATATATCCATTGTCCCCTTCGGTCTTCTTTAATTAGCCCTGCATCCTTTAATTTACGAAGATGCTGGCTGATAGACGGCTGACTGGTATCAAACACTTCAAGGAATTCACATACACAGCACTCCCGTTGTTTTAAAATCGCAACAATGGTTAAGCGTGTTTTATCACCTAATAATTTTAAAACCATTGCAGTTCGTTCTAATTCAACTTTTGATTTTAACATGGTTAACGCCTCCTCACATCAATAGATAAGCAAATAACAATTTGCTTATCTAATTTATACGTAGTTTTCATAAATTCTCTTGAATTAATATATAATCACTCGCTTATATAATAAAAGACTTATATAGAAGATTCAAGTAGTTGGATTGTAAAGTTACTGTAAACAAAAAAAGATAGCCCCAAAAGGTTATCCTAGAAATTTTTCCATCGCCATGACATCTACAAATTCGCCGTCCAACTTTCCTTGTTTTTGAAATACTCCTTCCTCTACTTTGTTATAGAGACAAAAACAAATGAGATGCGTCCTCTTCAGTATTGCCTTTTTCTCTGAATTACAGAAGTTAATTTTCTAGTAGTTTAAGCGAAAAACCTCACAATCCTTTTTTACCTTAATAAAATCTAATTCCTTATTGTGTAGGAGCATATCAAAAAGGCGCCTTCTTACTAAAGAAAAGCGCCCGTTTGTTGAAGATCAATAAGCAGTTCACCTGCCATAGTTGAAAATATTTATATCCAATTAGATTAACTGAGACTGGTTCCTATCTATAAACCTTTTTAAGAATTGGACAATTTATTCCACTCGCTTAAATAAGGAACAAAATCTAATTCTCTTGGTTCATCATCCAGCATGGAAATCAATTCTAATTTATTCCCATCCGGATCTAAAAAATAAATACTGGCAGCTGGCATCCATACTTGAACAATCGGTTCCTCGTTGCCTTTTCCCTGACTTCCAATAACCTCAATTCCTTGATTCTTCAACCATTGGATGGAATGAACCAAGAAATCAAATTCTACTTCAAAAGCAAAGTGCCTTTTTTCGATTTCACTTGAGACTGGCACCATCCATAAACCTAGCATTTGATAGCCTGGTTCTCCAATCCAAAAAAAGGCGTTTTTTTCAGTTGCATATCCTAATTCAAGCCCTAACTTATCTTGATAAAAGTTGATGGCTGCTTTTAAATCCTTTACTTGCAAGTGAGTTTCGTAGAGTTTTTTTATCATTTTAGATAATCCTCCTTCTAAGATTACTTACCAACAATCCTCATATTAATATTAACAAAAATATCTAAGTACTTTGAAAGACTTATTCCAATAAATGGCCCGATTGTTTAAAAAACCAATGACGTTTGTTCAACTTAACTGCACCGTTAGATATAATCGTATCTAACTGAGGGAGCTCAATAGAAAGGCTGCCTGGTTTGGCAGCCGGCTCTTTAAGTAATGCAACCCGTTACATTAATTGAATTGATTCACAATCTTAATGTGAATTTACCTAAAAAAGCTGAATTATACTTAATAAAAATAAAAGGACTCCCTTTTGGGGAATCCAATGCATTTAGTGCCTCTTTGGTTAAAGGTTAATCTTCTCGGTTCGCAACACTGTCACTAGCCTCATCGGCACCTTCGCCGACTTTGTTACCCATCGCTCCTCCTGTAACAGCTCCAGCAACGGTACCAAGTGGACCAAGAACAGAACCCACAGCAGCACCAGCGACAGCACCGACACCAGTTCCTACCGCTTCGCCAGCATCATTATCGTCACGATTGCGTTCGTTTTTATCAACCACTCATCTCACTCCTTTTTTAAAATAGGCATGTGCTTTCAACCACAATCCCGTAACATATTTTGCCCTATTAGGAGAGATTTACGCAAAGTGTAAACGAGTTCTTTAAACTTTGTAACTTTCACTATCCTTCACCGTTTTACAAAAAGAAAAGCTGTTTATTTTAGATACGCTATTTTGCCTGAGTCTCATCTCAAGTTGGTCCACCGATAACCTAAGTTTCCTCAGTTTTTTTCATTCAAAGTTCCGTGATCAATTACCACCATTGCTTTTCCTGTAACCATTTTCACAACTCTGTCAGATTTCATTTGAATAAATCCCAAAATAAATAACCACCATTCGTTCACAATAGAGATACTTGGATCTTTCCTAATTTTTCCTCTTCAGCAAGCAAAAACATAGAAAAATCACAAAAAGTTATGTATGAAATCTTTTGTATTACTTATACATTTTATTATCTAAAATTATAATATTTTCATTGAATGAGGTACTACCAACTTGTTTTGTGTTTTCAACCAATCGATAAACATTATCACAGCATTTTTTGGCACCTTTCACTAATAAGGGTATACCAATAAAATCGATCTTCAATCCTCTAGAAAAAAATCCTCCAAGTGACATAATTAATGGTACAGTTGGTGATGTGTTGGAGAAAACTATTTTTTCATTAAAATGAAATTTCTCTTGTAGTAGTAAAATCATCTCTTTCAATGCTGGTACAACAAGTTTGTTTCTTTTCCGTCCAATTGTAAAAACAGAATTGCCATCTTCATCAGTTCCGTGAAAAATTGGTTTACCAAAATCTGCTTTTGTAAGTTGATTAAAATATTTTACATTTAATATTTCTTCTGAAGTTAATATATTTTCTGATTGGGGCAATTGTTTTAAATGGTATGCCGCAGCCAATGCAGTAGTATGTGTCCCACCATAATCATTATAAATATAAATCATTGGATATCATCCCTTAAGATTTATTTATATATATTATTGGCAGTTTTCAATAATTTATTTGGATTGGGTATGTTAAAGAATGTAAAATTTTAGTGTTTTTTTGTGTTTTTCAATAAGAGATTGAAGTCCATAAACAATGAAGGAGGCTAGGAAAATTTTTTTGTTACATGTGTTCCATCCTTAATGGTAGTAAACATGGATTTTCTTGTTTGTAAGGCAATACCACTGATATAAAAGTAAACGATGCTAACACCTGACATATTTGCGTTTGAAACCAATCCTCCCTCTATCTATTTCCTTTTGGATATTTTCGGAAGCAAGCAGAATACTGCTTTTTTTCTTATCCCGCCTGATCTCGACTGGTCCTACTGCTTTTGCTGTTTCAACTGCCTTATCATGGAGCGGTAAATAGGAAATCCCGACTGTATAAATAAAATTATTCATAGCGGATTTTGTTCGATCAGGAGAATCGTGAATCGTATTTTTCACCTGATCAAGCATAGCGGAAATCTTGCTGGCGCTAAATTCAGTGTCCGGTCGATTACCCAAAAGCCAGCAGTAGCAGCTCCATCCTGCCGACATTCTAAGTTCTTCCCCGCTTGCGATCCATTTAACGGCAACAGCTTGCGCAATATTGGTTTCAGCCAAAGTTACTGCAACAACATAATCGGACAGCATATAAAAATACGCCGCATCCATCCAACGTTCAAAATTCTCCTCTGTCATTGTCATTGGATCCGCAATGATGCCGGCAAAATACATGGCATCATAGTTCCCGGTGGCGTAAAGCTGCTCGGCTAAAGGTTGATTTTTCTTGATTTTTTTTGCGAGTGGCTTCATTGCACCTGTAGCCACCCCAAAAAGCGGCTCGTGCGCACCATTGCTTAAATAAGTCTTTTTAATTCGTTCCTTGCCGAGCGCTTCCAGTTCCTGCATAACTATTTCGAAATCCATCGTTTTGCACTTCCTTCCTTTATCACTATTATACAGAACGTACATTCGCAATATACCACATATTGCATGTGTATGGAATTTCCACCTTATAATAAGCTGCCCAAATGACAGCTACTATCTTAAACTCTTGTACCTGTTAGCTTAACAGGATAGAGTTTAATTTTATCTATTTAATTGTTTATCTAT
>CAYNUT010000186.1:0-5045 GCA_964400595.1 uncultured Neobacillus sp.
GGAACATCCAGTGATACAAACTCTGCGCTTTCATGAAGAAAGCTATTCTTCACTGCCGTTACCTTTGCCGGATTTTTCGAACCAATGATAATTTTCATGTAACATCACCTCATTGTAATGGGTGTCAGGCACCATGTGAAAATATCACATGGTGCCTGACACCCTTAAAATCTTTAGCTGTTTGCTTTGATGGCATCGACCGTGTTTTTGTCGCAGGCTTTTACCAATTTCACGATTAATTCTCTGGCCGCCGCATAGTCATCGACATGAATAATCGACGCATGGGTATGGATATAACGTGAACAAATACCGACGACGGCACTTGGAATCCCATTATTGGATTGATGAACCCGTCCTGCATCTGTCCCGCCCTGGGAAACAAAATATTGATATGGAATGTTATGAGTTTCAGCCATGTCAAGGACAAACTCCCGCATCCCGCGATGCGTAACCATCGATTTATCTAAAATACGGAGCAGGGTTCCTTTGCCTAATTGGCCAAATTCTTGTTTATCCCCGCTCATATCGTTAGCAGGGCTGGCATCAAGGGCAAAAAAGATATCAGGTTTAATCAAATTAGCAGCCGTCTGCGCTCCCCGCAGTCCTACTTCCTCTTGAACAGTTGCGCCGGAATAAAGCATGTTAGGCAATGATTCATTTTTCAGCTCTTGAAGCAGTTCAATCGCCAAGCCGCAGCCGTAGCGATTGTCCCAAGCCTTGGCCAGGATTTTTTTGCTATTGGCCATTGGTGTAAATGGGCAAATCGGCAGAATCACCTGACCAGGCTTAATTCCAATTCGTTCAGCATCCGCACGGTCATCTGCCCCAATATCAATCAGCATATTTTTAATTTCCATTGGCTTGTTTTTCTTGGATTCATCCAAAAGGTGCGGTGGAATCGAGCCAACGACACCTATCACAGGGCCGTTCTTGGTCATTACTTGGACCCGTTGGGCGAGGAGTACCTGGCTCCACCAGCCGCCAAGCGGCTGAAAACGCAGCATCCCGTTTTCGGTGATGGCAGTTACCATGAAGCCTACTTCATCCATATGCCCCGCAACCATGACAGTCGGGCCGTCCGGATTACCTTTTTTCACCCCGAAAATGCTCCCTAAATTATCCTGAATGATGTCATCAGCATATTGGGACAGCTGCTCTCTCATGAAGTTCCTAACTAAATGCTCATTGCCAGGTGCACCGGTAAGCTCCGTTAACGTTTGAAAAAGCTTTAAAGTTTGTTCGTTCATATTCAAACTCCTTTTTTCATTATGTATAATTTTCATTTTACAGAAATTTTGCAGCTGATACCAATAATTCAATTCTTGATAATTGTAATATTATCTTCTTTTTTGTAAATACGATATACTGAAAGAAAGTAAAACATGTAATCTTTTCCAAATTTATTTTTTTGGAGGCCTGCCTATGAACTGGAAATCGTTTTTCGTTGGTGCTGCAATAGGTATTATTGGGGGATATACGGCGAATGTAATTATTTCCAAAAAAACAAATGTATCGCCTGAAAGAGTTTTGGAGAATGTCAAAAATCAGTTTAAACAGAACGGGACCATCAGCGGTTCATGGATACATATGGTTGCAGAGCCGTATGAAAGACAGCAAATGCATTATCAAGTCTATAAGGGCGGAATTTCCAAAAATAATAATGGTGAGTCCGAACAAATTGAATTTATTGCCGACGCAAAAACCGGAACTATTTTGGAGGTACGCCGTCTACAGGAGGAATTAGTATCCTAATTTAAAAAATAGCCGCATCGCCTCAACGATACGGCTATTTATTATTTTTCCCTTTTTAGACTTTCCTCAATTTGCCCATCTGCTCCCCATTTGACTGCCCTATAAAAAGCATCATGATAAAAGGTAAACCAGGCATTCCTTTCAAACCCATAATGCATCCATTTTTCCTTAGCAGCAATCGAGTTCATCGGGTAATCATCATAAGCCATAACCCATAACACATTTTGGTGGGCATGAGTTGGCATCAGATCTGCCATATGGATCACGCACTTGCCCTCATCCTCAATAACAAGAATCGAATGGCCGTTACTATGCCCGCCTGTGTGAACCATTCTTAAAGCGCCAAGTCTCCATGTTTCTTTAAAAGGAATGACTTGTTTTTCAATCGCCCGCCAATTTTCCCGCCAATATGTATTTTTTGAACGAATATTTGGATTTCGCATTTCATCCCACTCGACTAGAGAAGTAATGATTTTTGCATTAGGGAATGCTGAAACATACTCGCTATCAACCAGCATGGTCAAACCGCATGCATGGTCGAAATGCAAGTGGGTCATTAGAATATAATCTATATCCTCAGCCGATAGATTTAATTTTTCTAAGGATACGTTAACCTCGGACTCCTTTGTAACACCGTAGTTTCTCAATTGTTTCTCCGTTAATTTTCCATTGCCAAGACCTGATTCCACTAAAATATGTAGGCCATCCATCTGTATCAGAATTGGATCTGTCGGCAATTCAATTTGATTCTTTTCATTACATGGGTATTTTCTTGACCATAACCCTTTTGGAACCACCCCGAACATGGCCCCGCCATCGAGATAGGTCACCCCTCCAGAAAGCCATGTAAGTGAAACCCCGCCAATTTTTAATGTCTCCATTATTTTCAACCCCCTTTGTTACTATATTTTAGCAAAAATGAAAAAAAACAGCCCTTAATTGGACTGTTTATTTTCATCGTTTTGGTACTTAACCTCGCAACGGTAAATCCGGTTTCCTTTTTCGGAAAATTTCTGTTCGTACTCTGTCATGATATTCCCTTCATAGCCGCTCTTATGGAGATCCAGGCTGACATATTTCAATAATAACCCATATGCTGAAAAGCTCATCAAGGAATATTCAAATAACCCTTGATTATCTGTTTTAAAATGAATTTCTCCCCCATCTGCTAAGATGTTTTCATAAAGCTTTAAGAAATCTTTATAGGTTAATCTTCTTTTTTCATGACGTACTTTTGGCCACGGATCGGAAAAATTCAAATATACACGGGCAATATCATTTTTCACAAAGTATTTATCAAGCTCTGCGGCATTTACATTCATAAGTCTTAAATTCGGCAAATCCGCTTCAATCAACCGGTCTAATGCGGCAACGATGACACTGTCATATAGCTCAATCCCGATATAATTAATCTCCGGATTTGCTTTTGCCATTTCTGTAATAAATCTGCCCTTTCCGGTGCCAACCTCGATATGAATCGGCTGGGCGTTTTCAAACACTTCATGCCATTTGCCTTTATAATTTTCCGGATTGGCAACAACATATTGCGGATGCTGCTCTATTTTATCCTTGGCCCATGGTTTATTCCTAAGTCTCATTTTTACACCTCTAAATAAAGTCATTTCGTTCAACATATCATGAGAGCTGAGTGCTTTCAAGAAAAAACAGTTGGAAAATAAGGTAATGCATAAACAAAAAAAGAATTCACAACCTAACTGTGAATTCTTTTTTAAAAATTTTCACTTGAAAGGGTGTGCTTTCATGCCATTAAGCCATAGTGATCAGGTTACATTGCTGAAAGATATTCTAAACAACCATCAAACAGATTGCTGCGGGTCCGTTGCAGAATGTGAACAACTCGAAAGACTTGTAAAGTCACTCCTAGTCAATTCTCAGGTTGACCAAAATGTAAAAAACATCCTGCAGGAAGTCTATCAATACAGCCAGCATGGTGTGCAAACAGCGGATTTGGATCATCATATTTTATCGAATCAGGAAAATCTATCCCAATGGGTAAACGATATGGGCCAATTTTCATGAACTAAATAATTTCAGTCAAAAATTGGATCCATCGGTTCATTTCATCCAGACGGTTTTTATTTTTATGCCATTGAATGGATGAAAGCGTTTGGAGAATAACATACCATTTCATTCTGATTCTTAAATGATCAGTTAATTTCCCCCCGTACATCTTAAGCCAATCTATCCAATTTTCTTCAGGAATGTACCAATAAAGGAGCATTCCTAAATCAATGGCGGGATCGGCAATCGATGCGCCGTCCCAATCAATTAAATACAACTGGTTGTCTTCCGCAAGCAGCCAGTTGTTATGATTCACATCTCCGTGACAAACCACTTTTTCATCACTATATACATTTTTCGCTTCTTTTTTAAGGTAGGTAATGACCTTTTGTACTTCCGGTAATGAAAGAATATTTTCATCCAAATCCTTCATGACTGTTTGAAAAATCATCTCAGGGTGCAATGGCGATTTTTCTAACCGGCTGAGCATACCGAGCATCGGCTCGGAACGATGGATTTTCTTTAATAACCGGGCTACGAGCTCCTGATTCATTTCAGATGGCTTTAATTCCCTGCCTTCAAGCCACTGCTGTGCTGTTATGACATCACCATTTTCCAAGCGCTTTGTCCAAACAAGCTTTGGGACGATTCCTTCTGCCGAAAGTACTGCAAGAAATGGAGACGAATTCCGTTTCAAAAATAGTCTATGGTCTTCATTCTTTGCATAAAAGGCTTCTCCTGTTGCGCCGCCGGCAGGGATGATTTCCCACTCTTGTCCTAGTATATGTTCCAAAATTGTTCACCTTCAATTTATGCCGTTCTTAATGGAGGGGGGACCCAGGCCCGCCACTATCTATTCTCAAGATAAAACCTATGCTGTCAGAAGGTTTTATATTTTTTAACAAAAAAAAAGCTATTGCTACACTTTTCTACAATAGCCATCTTTATAAATTTTATCCCCAATAACCATTTTTCGTCAAGTAATCTCGAGCAACTATTTTTTCAAGAAAACATTTAGTGAAATAGGGTCAATTACAGCTTTTCCCCCTTGAAAAACCCTATTGGAAGAAATTCCCGAAAACTCATGATCTGCAAGAATCGACCATTCACCCTCGGGAATTGAGACCTCCTGCCCCATCTGAGATGGATTAATGACCAAAACTACTTCATGATTGTTTGTTTGAAAAAGAAGCCCTACAAGGGGAGCGGCGAGTGGTAACAGATGTATCTGCCTTTGAATTTCCTCCGAGGTTCTCATCCGAAAACAAGAA
>CAYNUT010000187.1:0-4547 GCA_964400595.1 uncultured Neobacillus sp.
ATTTTATTAATAGTCTCTGCTAAATGGCCTGTTGATTTCCGCTCCAGGTGTTTCGTCCGGGCAGCCTCCTCGGCGCTTAAGCGCCGAGAAGGGTGCCGAAGGTTTTTCGATAGCCTTGGCACTCAGGTTTTAATACCTGAGTGCTTTTCGATTTTAATTAATTTTTTTAATCTAATGCAGCTATAACAAAGGATTGTGTTATAATAAACACGAGAGACTGAAAATTCTGAATAATAGGCAGGTAGCAAGAGGAGTGAGGGTCTATGAGAGCCACAAAAATCATTTTATGGTTGTTTGCCTTACTCATTTTAAGTTTTGCAATTTTTGTTTATTCACAGTTTTTTGGAACTCCTTGGGGAAAGAAACAACAGGCAGACAACATGGAGAAATTCCTGGAGGATAAATATCATACTAATTTTGTCATCAAGAGCATTGATTATAATTTTTTAAGTGAAACCTACCAGGCATATGCTTATCCGAAGAAATCCCCACAACTTCTATTTTTCGTAGAGCAAGACCCCGACAGTAAAACCGGCTATTCTGATACTTATCCTAAAGTTTATTGGGATAGTGAACAATCAGGTTCCTTGAAGGCGAGAATCAAAGAATTATTCCCAACGCTCGATGAATCCACATTTAAAGCACTTAGAATTGTTGAAAGGGGAGAATTCTTTGGCCCGCATATTCCTACTTACGCTGAAATCAACGCCTCACAGCTTTCCTGTTCCATTGCCGTCAATATACACAAAAACTGGGCAATGGTTAATCAAGATCATGAAAAAGAAAACATGATTAAGCTTCGCAGCTATCTCCAATCGATTCACTTTCCAGCCATCATTGAAATCAGATACGTTGAAACCGAAAGCAACCCTGACGAAAAAGTCTTCTATATCACCGAGGAAGGGAACATTGTCGACCGATAAAACATGAAGGTGTCAGGCACCATGTGAAATTTTCACATGGTGCCTGACACCTTTCGTATTTCCGGTACCCGCAGGAGGATGATGCCGCCGATAATGAACAAAACGATGAGGCTGAAGACACCGCTGTTGGTGTTTCCGGTAATTTGAGTGGTTGCACCGACAAGAAATGGGCCTAAAATGGCAGCGAACTTGTAAAAGATGCTATAGAAGCCGAAAAACTCGTTTGAGCTTTCCTTTGGTACAAGTTTGGCAAAATAGGAGCGGCTTAAAGCCTGAATCCCGCCTTGAGAGGAAGCCACCAGCATCGCTAGAATCCAGAAATCCAGTGTGGTTTTTAAGAAATAGGCATAACCACAAATCACAATATACATAAATATGCCAATGAGCAGCATTGTTTTGCCAGTAAATTTATCAGCAAGTTTTCCGTACAAAATGGCAAACGGTGCTGCAACGACCTGTGTTGCAAATAAAATAATTAATAGATTGGTGGAATCAATGCCCAAATCGGAACCATATGTGGTAGACATCGTGATAATTGTATTAACACCATCAATGTAAAAGAAATAAGCTATTAAAAAGAGAAATAACGGCCGGTACAGTTTTATTTTTTTAAATGTTTCAAACAGCTGTTTAAAGCCATTGGTGACGAGTCGGGGCACCCGTTCTTTATAATAGATCTGCTTGACATTTTTCAGCATTGGAATGGTGAATAAACCCCACCAAAGGGCCGTGATGGCAAAAGCAAGCCGGCTAGCCACTGACACCGAAAACGGGATTATCTCCTGCTTGGCTAAAATAATCAAGGCAATTCCCATTATGAACGGAATTGTACTGCCGATATAACCCATGGCGAAACCTCTTGAAGAAATTTGATTCATTCGCTCCTCTGTTGTGACATCAACGAGAAAGGCATCATAGAAAATATTCGTGCCGCCAAAACCAATGACGGTAATCATATAACAAATTAATAGGATAAGCCACTGACTGCTTGGGACAATAGCAAGTAAAAAGGTAAAAATAATTCCAAGCGCAAAGAAAAAGGTGAAAAAGCGTTTCTTAAAGCCTCTAAAATCCGCAACACTTCCTAAAACGGGTGCACAAATTGAAATCATCAAAGTGGCAAATGAATTGGCATAGCCCCAGTAGGCAGTAGAAGTGGCTGCAGCGAGTCCCGCCTCTGTTGCCGCAGCTTTAAAATAAAGTGGAAATACGGCAGTTGTGATTAAAATGGAATAGGCGGAGTTAGCCCAGTCATAAAACACCCAGCTCTTTTCTTCCTTCGACATCCTACTCATTTTTTTACCCCCATTTTGACCGTTTATTATACATCCAAGATCTCTTCGAGGACTCTGCCATCGGTATTGCCTAAGCTTACACCAAGCAGTCTTGCAAATGTCGGGCCTTCATCAATAAGCCGCATTTTAGGGATTGCTGCCGATTTAATCCCTTTACCTGCCGCCATAAAAATGGTGCCGTAATCTGCTTTTTCCGGTGAATATCCGTGTGAGGCAAGCGTATATTTTTTATCGCTTGTGACATCTTCCTGGTTGATGGATTTGATGTATTCTCCTTCAAAGTCCTCTAAAAAGTAATAGCCTTTTTCTGCCTCAATCATAAAGGCGCACGCACCATCCGCTCCTTTTTCTGCTGCCTGTCGGCCAGTCAGCACTTTTTCAATACCTGAACCGGGATCTTCCAGCAGTGAATCTAATAATTGTCTTACTTTTTTTAATGTCTCGGCGTCGTTTTGGTCCTTCACATAAATGTAAGCGGAACCATCACAGCTTTTACAATAGGCCTGCCAATTTAATAGCTTCCCATTTCTACTCACTGTAATTAGATTTTCTCGTGCAAAAAGTACATTAAGATTGACGGCTTTATTTTCATCAAGGGCGCTATGGTCACCCAGTACCACGATGGTCGAGTTTTCATAGATTCCACTTTCCTTTAAAGCTCCGAGGATTCTGCCAAGCCGGGTATGATGGCGTTGAATGGCGTTCATGGCTTCATCGGATGAAAATCCGTGATAATGCCGCTTGGTATCCAAATCGGTAAAGTGCACCATCAATAGATTCGGCTTCTTATTTTTAATCGTATAAACAGCGGATTCTAAAACAAAATCGTCTAATTCCGGCTGACTGAGCCCATTACGGATATGACCGAAACGCTTATTCAGGTCCCACTGATAGAGGGGAGTACCGCTGAAAAGAGAAACGAGGATTTGGTTTTGCCAAGGGCGGTTGGCAAAAATCTCCGGCATGTTATAGTCGATATTTGCTTTGCCGGTGACGGGCCATAATAGGGCGGCTGTAGTCATACCTGCTTTTTTCGCTTCATCATATAGTGTGGTCCCTTGAATGGATTTTCGGAACCAATGCCAATCAGGGGAAAGCTTGCCTGGCTGCAAGAGAGTGTTATTGACGACGCCATGGCGGTTCGGATAATTTCCGGTCACAATGGTGGCATGACAAGGATAGGTGACAGATGGATAAATCGATTTCACTTCCGAAACAAGTGCTCCATTTTGGAAAATAGTTTGAAAGTGCGGCAGGTCTTTTAGGATGGGAAAATCTAAAGCTGAAAGACAATCAAAAGATATGATGATTAAATGGTCTGTTAGTCGCTTCATAAAAACCTCCGGAAAGGAACTGCAAGTTAGTTTCATTGTACTATAGGTAGCTCAGAAACTGTTACAGAATATTTACAAAATTGATTGAAAATAAAAACGTAGTATGTAAAGGGATAAATAAGAGAGATTCTTCCAGTATAATAATAGTAATGGAAACCTATTTTTAAAGGGTGATTTTCAATATGGCAAGTTTGAAAAGTTATTTTTTAGAAAAAGCAATTAGATTCGCGGTAAATAAAGTAGTGGACAAAAAACTGCAAAAATCAGACATTGCAGAAAGGCGAAAAAAGTTGAATGCGGTTTCGAAGCACTTGCAAATGCCAAAAAACTGTCATGTGACGATGCTGAAGATCGGGGGGAAGTACGCTGAATGGCTTTCCTTTCCTAACAGCCGGAGAGACAAGGTCATCCTTTATCTACACGGTGGGGGTTATGCGTACTGCTCCGTCAATACCCATCGAACGCTGGCCGCGGGAATTGGGAAAGCGGCTGGGGTAAATGTTTTAATACCGGAATATCGGCTGGCACCTGAACACCCATTTCCGGCAGCGATTGAAGATGCCATCCAGGTATACAGATGGCTGCTGAAACAGGGCTACCCAGCATCTAATATCATTTTAGCGGGAGATTCTGCCGGCGGCGGTTTGTGCGTAGCAGCAGCTCTAGTATTAAGAGAACAAAATGAACCGCTCCCTGCCGCAATTGTCTGTCTTTCCCCATGGGTCGATTTAACAAGCAGCGGGGAAAGTTATCGGAAAAATCAAGGTGTTGATCCTTATTTGAATGTCGAAGGCGTCAGAATCGTTGCCCGCCAGTATGCCGGGAAAGAACCCCTTAACCATCCGTTGATTTCACCTGTTTTTGCTGATTTATCTGGGCTTCCTCCATTGTTTATCCAAGTTGGCAGTCATGAAATTTTGCAAAGCGATGCAGAGCTATTGGCATTACAGGCCCGAAAAGCCGGCGTTGACGTGAAAATCAAGGTTTGGAATAAA
>CAYNUT010000188.1:0-4524 GCA_964400595.1 uncultured Neobacillus sp.
AACTTTGAATATTTCCGACAGTCCAGGGACTGGAGTTAATGGATATTATGGTTTTTTAGATTTCTCTTCACTTCCAGGGGCCACCCAAATAAATGGAGCTACCGGTGTTAAATGGTTTATTGAACATGGGTCAGATGTACCTATTTCCATTGGCCAATCCATTTCTCCAGAAAATGGTGTAATGACCGGTCCCGTCAATACTGCAATAACACAGAAAGTAGGCCAAATTGTTTATGTACCAATCGCTGAATTTCTCCATACTGTGGTTGATGGTGATGTAGGGGGAGGCGGTATTGATTACGGAATCTATGATTCAAAGCTTGAATTGTAAATCCACTTTAAAAAATATGATTAATAACATAATAAAGGCTGAAGCTCAAAGAACAACTTTGCGACTCAGCTTTTTTCTTTGCAAAAAAAATCGTTCACCATTTGTACATTTCAATTCCACCAAATTGGAAATATGATGGTATTATTGAATAGTTTTGAAAGCGGGTTTGGTCGATGAATAGGGAGATGCGGTTAGAAATGATTGCACAGCTGATATCTGAGCATGAGGTTAAAACACAGGAAGAGCTGGGACAGTTCCTTCATGACAAAGGATTACATGTTACCCAGGCGACCGTCTCGAGAGACATCCGCGAATTAAAGCTAGTAAAGGTTCCTTCCAGGGATGGCGGGCTGAAGTATGGCTTTCAGGTGGACCATGACCCTTTCATTGCAGAAAAACTGAAGCATAAAATGAAGGATGCCCTTGTCAGTATGGAGGTCATTAACTATTTTGTTATCATTAAAACCCTTCCCGGTCATGCCCATGCTTTTGGGGTGCTTCTCGATTCAATGGAACTTGAGGGGAAAGCTGGAACGATTTGCGGGAATGATACCTGCTTGATTATTTGCCGCTCCCCGGAAGAGTCCGTCAAGCTCGAACAGCAGTTGGAGATTTATCGGTAATATTTTTTTCAACGAAAGGAGTGTACATCATGCTCGACTCCTCAGTGATTCATTTGGATGTGCTGTCAGACTTACAGCAGTTTGATGTTCTGGGGTGCCTGCCGGAAAAAACGCTGAAACGAACCCTTCCCTATTTTTATTTTCGCACCTACAAGAAAAATCAGCGCCTCTTTTTTCAAGGAGACCACCGAGATAAGATCTTTTTTTTACTCGATGGTTACGTGATGTTTGAACGGAGCAGTGAAGATGGCAGCATGTTATATTTGGATTTTATTAAAAGGAATCAACTTTTTCCGTATGGCGGGATTTTTCAAGATAAGTTGTATCAGGATACGGCCATCGCTGTGACCGACGTGCATCTCTACTTCATCGAGACCCACATACTCGAGGATTTGTTCAAATCACACCCCAAGGTATTACTCCATATCATTACAAAACTCTCAGATATATTATTTCTTCATCAAACGCGTGTACAAAAAATTCTTCTGCCAAGCGCCCAGGACCGCATTTTGCATTCACTAAAAATTTTGATGGACGACCTCGGTGAAATGGAGGGTGAAAATATCATCATCCCCTGCCCGCTTACCGCAGCGAAGATTGCTAAAATATCCGGAACAACCAGAGAAACCGTCAGTTACTTAATAAATCAATTAAAACGTGATGGAATCATCTCGGTTTCTTCTAAAAAAATAAGAATTCATCGGCCTGATTTTTTTAAGGACTGACTCAAAGTAAGTCGGTCCTTAGTTCTTTAATTTTGTAAATATTGCAATAATATATGTGAACTTATTTTGACATTCATTGATTATTCAGATACTTATGGTAAAATGTGTAAATTGTCGGATATAGACACATAAATATACATATCTATTAATACGTTCCGCAAAAATATGTAAGGATAATTACAATTCTTTTGTAAGTGGACTTACAAAAGAAAACGCCGAAATGACGTAAAATAAAGGTGTAGCAAGGATAATGATAAATGAAGGAGGATCTATGATGAGCAGTATAATCGAGCTCACATCCAAGCCGGGTTCGCAAGAAAAACTAACTCTCCCCATCCACGTTAAATCAGAAATCGGGGCATTAAAAACCGTGTTGCTTAAGCGGCCCGGAAAAGAGGTTGAGAATCTCGTACCCGAATATCTCCATCAGCTTCTGTTCGATGATATCCCCTATCTTCCGATGATTCAGCAAGAACATGATTATTTTGCAGAAACCTTAAAAATGCGCGGAGTGGAAGTACTGTATCTTGAAAAATTAGCCGCTCAAGCGCTGCACAATCAAGAAATCAAAACACAATTCATTGATGATATTTTACGAGAAAGCAAGGCCCATGTGAACGGGGCATCACCTGCGTTAAAGGAATATCTGCTTTCTTTTTCGACAGCAGAAATGGTCGATAAGGTGATGAGCGGCGTACTTAAGCGGGAGATTGAACCAAGCAAGAAAACCCACCTCTATGAACTAATGGAAGACCATTATCCCTTCTACCTAGACCCCATGCCAAACCTCTACTTTACCCGAGATCCAGCAGCATGTATTGGACAAGGGTTGTCCATCAACAGAATGCGGGAGCCTGCCCGCCAGCGTGAATCCTTGTTTATCGAATATATCATGAAACACCACCCCAGATTTGCCGGACGTAATATTCCGGTCTGGCTGGACCGCAATTATCCGTATCCGATTGAAGGCGGCGATGAACTCGTCCTGAATGACGAAGTGGTCGCGATTGGCGTTTCCGCCCGCACGTCCGCAAAAGCGATTGAACGGCTCGCGTTGAATCTTTTTGACTGGGGAAGCGGCTTTAAAAAGGTTGTGGCTGTGGAAATTCCGAAATGCCGCGCATTTATGCATCTGGATACCGTTTTTACGATGGTCGATCGCGACAAATTCACCATCCACCCTGCCATCCATGGACCACAGGGCAACATGAATGTCTATATTCTCGAGGAGAGTCCTGATCCAGAGATTGCCCGCATTACACACCGTACCAATCTGACGCAAGCGCTGAAAGAAGTTTTGCGGCTGGATGATCTTGTTTTGATTCCTTGCGGCGGCGGCGATGAAATCGCGTCTCCCCGCGAGCAGTGGAATGACGGCTCCAACACGCTGGCAATTGCCCCCGGCGTCGTTGTCACCTATGACCGGAACTATATTTCTAATAGGCTGTTGCGGGAGCACGGTGTGGAAGTGCTTGAAATTGCAAGCTCGGAATTGTCCAGAGGCCGCGGCGGCCCGCGCTGCATGAGTATGCCAATTGTTCGCGAAGATGTAGGAAAATAATTTTTTAAAAAGGAGAAAGATAGAAATGTTGATGACCGCCATGCATTTTTATGGACGAAGCTTTTTGGCAGAAAAGGATTTTTCGAAAGAAGAATTTATTTATCTTATTGATTTGGCGCAGAAATTAAAGAGCGAAAAAGCACATGGCATTCCGCACAGGCATCTTGCCGGAAAAAATATTGCCCTGCTTTTTGAAAAACCATCCACCCGCACCCGTTGCGCCTTCACCGTTGCCTGCACCGATTTGGGGGCACATCCTGAATATTTAGGGAAGGATGACATCCAGCTCGGGAAAAAAGAATCGATTGAGGACACTGCAAAGGTTTTGGGGCGCATGTTTGACGGCATTGAGTTTCGCGGCTTTGAACACCGGAAAGTGGAGCTGCTTGCCCAGCATTCCGGCATTCCGGTATGGAATGGCTTGACGGATTTGTGGCATCCAACCCAGACACTAGCTGACTTCTTAACGGTAAAGGAAAACTTTGGCCGATTAGAAGGGATTAAGTTCGTTTATGTCGGGGACGGCCGGAACAATGTGGCCAACAGTCTGCTTGTGGGCGGTGCACTAGTGGGAATGGATGTAAGGATTTGTACGCCGGAATCGTTGTTCCCTTTACCGGAAGTCGTGGAATTGGCCCGGAGATTGGCGGATGGCTCAGGCGGACGCGTGACGGTTACTTCTGATATCAATGAGGGAGTTGCCGGGGCCGACGTGATTTATACAGATGTATGGGTTTCTATGGGGGAGGAGGCCAAGTTTGCCGAAAGAATTGCATTGCTTTCTCGGTATCAGGTAACTAGTGAAATGCTTGCTAAAACGGGCAACTCGAAGGTGATTTTCCTACACTGCCTCCCGTCCTTCCATGATCTTGAAACGGCATACGGCAGGGAGATTTTCGAAAAGTACGGCCCTGCCGAAATGGAAGTAACGGACGAAGTCTTCCGCAGCAAGCACTCCAAAGTATTTGACCAAGCTGAAAACAGAATGCACACTATAAAAGCGGTGATGGCCGCGACACTGGGCAGGCAGGCATAGGGTTAGGGTGTCAGGTACCAAATATTGGAGGCATTGCGGTTATATACCTATTTTCCTCCGATATATTGCAATTTTGCGCAGATAAATTATCTACAAAGGCGAATGGGGCCAAAATCATTCTCAGACAAGGAATCTGATTCCAAAGAACGCCAAAAACGAGCTCGAACGGGAACTAGATAGACCATCTGATTCCCGTGAATACTAAAAAGGAGTTCCAATGGGAAACAGAACGGGCAATCGCCCCCCTT
>CAYNUT010000189.1:0-4416 GCA_964400595.1 uncultured Neobacillus sp.
GAAATCGTCTTCGTCATTTGTTTGTGCACTATTATTATCAAGAAAAGTCCCCGGTATCTACCGGGGACTTGCTGCTGTTAAAGTGCCTCTTTAATAACTTTCCTGTAATACAATACGGAGAGGAAGCCGAAAATCGAGTACAATCCTGCATATAAAATCATGACTATAATCATCGGTGTCCAGACTTCTGTCCCAAACAGAAACCAGCCGGATTGGACGGCAAAATAGCCGTGGGAAAGGCCGACCACAAGGGGAATCCCGAAACTAAAGAGCTGTTTCCCTCGGATGCCTTTCAACATATCGCTTTGCGTGAATCCCAGCTTTATAACTCGGCTTTTCTTCTTCACTTTCACCCATTTGTTTAAAATAAAGAATGCAGCCGGAAGTAATCAGAAACGTTAACCCTAAAAAGCCGACAATAAACATGGCCAGCCCCATTGTCCTTTTTTGTTGTTTGCTTATTTCAAGCCGGGAATCATGGTCAGGATTGCTTTTATCAATCATTTTGTTATAAAGATCATTAGCTTTTTCTAAATTTGCTTCATTCTTCAAATTAATTCCGATAAAAATGGACGATTCTCTTTGCAGCTTAGGGTTGATATCCTTCTGTAAACGCTCAAAAACGGTTTCGTCGACAATAGCAGTCGGAGAGCCGCCCGCCGTGAAATACCAGGATATGATGAAATCTTTTTTCAGTCCTAAATAATTGAGAGGAATAACATCATTTTTCCCCTTTATTTCAATCCTGCCTGAATCCTTCAAGGCCATAAATTTTTGCAACAAATCATTGTACCCGGTAAAAATGCTCTCATTCGGTGCGACATCAAACCCCTTCACTTCCTTGTCGCTGACAACGGGTAGGGGGATGTTATCCGGCCCATCATTCATTCCTTTCAAATCTTGATCCATAATGTTCTTCAAGTTGGCATTGACCATAATGACATTAATTGTTTTTTCACGATAAGAAATGCCCTCAGCGGCTAATCCCTTCTTAAATTCCTCGGCTGTTTCTGATTTAGTAAAGGCGAAATCGGCCGCCACATTATTTATAGCTGTTTTTTCAGCAGAATAATAGGAAATATAGCTTAAAGATAACAATCCAATCGCCAGAGCAGAAACTGTCGTAATAATTGTTAGCAGCAAGGCATTCGATTTCATACGGAACATAATGGATGACAGTGACAGCACTTCATTAATCGTTAAATAGCCATCCTTCTTTTTCCGAATGAGATGAAAAATAAAACTGACGGACCCTTTGTAAAAAAGATAGGTTCCTATAATAACGGCCCCTAAAATCGCAGTCATGGCGAGGAACAGCTGCGTCATCGTGGTAAAGTCGCCGCCAAACAATTTTGATGAAATATAGTAGCCGATCCCAATCAAAATGATACCGGAAATACCCATGATGATTTCCCAAACGGACAATTTTTTTACCTTTCCTTCTGTTGAGGAAACCACTCTAAATAAGGCTAAAATACTCTGCCGCTTAATAAACACATAATTCATCAGCATGATCAAAAAATAGATGGCGGTAAAAACAATCACTGTCTGCACCAATGCCTTTGATGAAAATCTTAGGGAGGTGATGGCCTCCACGCCGGTAATTTTTAATAAAATCATCAGGGTTAAGCGGGAAGCAGAAAAGCCAAGAAAGATCCCGACAAGCAAAGAACCAAAATATAGAATAAAATTCTCAGCACTCAGGATGCGGAAAATCTTGCTTTTAGTCATCCCGATTAATTGAAACAGTCCAATCTCCTTGCTGCGTCTTTTGATAAAAATATTATTGGCATATAACAAAAAAATCGAAACAATTGCTACAAGTAATATAGAGGCGGCGCGAATCGAGGCTGCGCCCTTAACTGTACCTTTTACCGAATCCATTTGCGGGTCATACTGCAGGGTAACAAAAGCGAAGTAAAGCGATACGCTGAAAATCAACGCAAACACATACAAATAATAATTCTTCAGATTCTTTTTTAGATTGCGGATAATTAGTTGATTAACGCTCATATTGCACCCCGCCCAGTACACCTTGTGTTTTCATGATATCTTGGAAAAAGGTCTGCCTTGGCTGACTGCCTTTATTTAATTGTGTATAAATCTGTCCGTCTTTAATGAAAATGACGCGGCTGCTGAAGCTTGCGGCAACCGGGTCGTGCGTTACCATCACAATCGTTGCGTTCCGCTTTTGGTTTAATTGGCTTAGTTTGTTCAATAAATCTGAAGCCGATTTGGAATCGAGCGCACCCGTAGGTTCATCAGCGAAAATGATGCTGGGTTCATGAATAAATGCCCGGGCTGCAGAGGTCCGCTGCTTCTGTCCGCCGGAAATTTCATTCGGATACTTATTTTTCAGTTCCTCAATACCAAGTTCCGAGGACACATCTGCGAATTTTTTATCTGCCTCTTTTTTTGAAGTATTGGTAATTGATAATGGCAGCAGGATATTTTCCTTAACTGTCAAAGTATCAAGTAAATTGTACTCTTGAAAAATAAACCCTAAATGATGCTTGCGAAATTCAGCCAGTTGTTTTTCTTTCATTTTCGTAATTTCTTTTCCTTCAATCTTAATCGTCCCGGTGCTGACCTTATCGATGGAGGAAAGAACATTAAGCAGGGTTGTTTTTCCTGATCCCGAAGGACCCATGATGCTGACGAACTCTCCTTTTTCAATACTTAAATCCAGGCCTTTCAGAACTTCCTGTTTATTTAATTTGCTGCCATAGCTTTTATAAATTTTATTTGCTTCTAAAATTGTCATGACACACACTCCTTTAATCGATGCTTTAATTATAGAAGACTGTAAGAGCTGGTTCCTTCGATTGAGCGAACAAATCAAAAAACGATGTGACATTTTTGTCACATGTATGCAATAGGCAGGCTGTATTGTTTTAAAATAGTATTTAACAAGGTCGTTTGCAACGCTGCAGCAGGTTATAATAATATGGATGTACAAGCCGCAGCAAGAAAAGGGATATTTGAACAAGAGCCGATTTCTCTTGACCATCCCTTACTTTCTTTAAAGTTTCTAACCTGAATCACATATGGAGGGCACAAGGTGACATATCAACTAAGAAATTGTTTTAAAATGTTTTCGTTGAATTCCAATGGAAAGCTTGCGGAAGAGATGGCACAGCTTTTAGGCTGTGGATTGGGGAAAAGCTCGGTTTCAAGGTTTAGCGATGGTGAAATCCATATAAATATTGAAGAAAGTGTCCGAGGGAGTGATGTATTTTTAATTCAGTCGACATCACAGCCAGGCAATGAATATATTATGGAGCTTCTCATCATGATTGACGCCTTGAAAAGAGCTTCTGCAAAAAGTATAAACGTGGTCATTCCGTATTATGGGTATGCAAGGCAGGACCGAAAAGCCCGGGCCCGGGAGCCGATTACAGCGAAACTCGTTGCAAATCTATTAGAAACAGCGGGCGTAACCAGGGTGCTAACAATGGATCTTCACGCACCGCAAATTCAAGGATTTTTTGATATACCAGTTGATCAATTGCTGGGTGTGCCAATCCTTTCCCGGTATTATGAGAATAAAGGTTTAGAGGATATCGTTGTTGTCGCACCAGACCATGGGGGTGTCGGCAGAGCAAGAAAAATGGCGAAACACTTAAATGCTCCAATTGCTTTTATCGATAAACGGCGCCCGCGGCCGAATGTAGCAGAAGTCATGAATATTGTTGGCAATATCCAAGGAAAGAATGCCATCATTATTGATGATTTAATCGATACCGCCGGGACCATCACATTAGCAGCGAATGCTTTAGTTGAGAAAGGGGCAAAAGCAGTGTATGCCTGCTGCACCCATGCTGTTCTTTCCGGTCCGGCCATTAGCAGAATCGATGCATCTTCTATTAAAGAGCTTGTCATAACAAATACAATCGAGCTGCCGGAAGAGAAAATGATTGAAAAAATTACGACTTTATCAGTGGCTCCATTACTCGTAGAGGCAATTGACCGTATTCATAACGAAAAAGCTGTAAGTCCTTTATATGAATAAATTTGGAAAGGAGGGTGTCCCAAAACTATTTTAGGGGCACCCCCTTTTTGTGCATGCATCTGTTAAACATGTCTGTTGATTTGCGCTCCAATCAACAGACAAGTTAGCCTTGTGAAAATAATTAATAAAACAGTGTTGACTATTTGCATATATGATAGTAATATAAGAATCCTGTTAAGGAATTGCGTAAAAAAAATTCTTTAACAGGAAATTTATTTTAAAAAAGAGTTGACGGATTCGATATTATCATGTAATATTAATTCTTGTCGCCGATGCGAAATAAATTATTTTAAAATAATGATTGACGCATCGTTCTCGGAATGGTAAACTATCATTCTGGTGAAAAAACAGCCTTGATCTTTGAAAACTAAACAAACAAAAACGTCAACAAACAATAATAATTC
>CAYNUT010000190.1:0-4326 GCA_964400595.1 uncultured Neobacillus sp.
TATAGACAATTTGGTAATCTTGTGGAAGCGCTTTGACACGCGCAACATGGGCTCTCCATTCTTTTTTGCCTTCGATGATTTCTTTGATACTCATTTCACTCCTCCTAATTTTCTTGCTACGTTCTTGTTGAGTTGGTCACGCCATTTATCTCGAAAAGTTTTTGCACCTTCGTCACCAACAAGCGCTGCGCAGAAGCCTTTGATATCATCTCCCAGTACTTCTTCGACGCTCTGGCCGTCTGCTGATGTAACTTCAAGCAGTTCAAGAGCACTGTCAAGAATCGGCATCAGATTACGACCGGTGAAATCTCCGTGAATCCAGAGATTACTTCCAATTTCTTTCCAAGCAGTTTGATGTTCAGCAGGCAAGACTTTTGCTCGTGCTTCAAAACCTTTCATTTCTTTAGTCATATCGCTGCCGGTTATTTTTTCTAAAAAGTTCATTGTAATCTCCTTTAAGATACTAAGCTGTTCAGCAAAGTTCCATTATTTAATCGCATCGGTGAGTTTTTGACGTTGCTTATCAGCCCACGATTTTGCATCAATGACGAGATCATCACAGAAGGATGCTACGTCGTTGCCAGTAGCTTCTTTAACGTGCTTGCCATCGGCTGCGGGTTCATCAAGAAGGTCGATGATGTGATTAAAGACGAATTTCGTTTCTTGCCAATCCATCACGCCGCCAGTGTTCCAGAGATATTTTTGCATCGCTTTGTAGGCGTTGTAGTAGTCTTAAGGTAAGGCTTTTGCGCGGTTTCCCATTTCACGCCATGCTTTCTTTTCGCTAAAATCTCCAAAGATATTAGCGAAAATACTCATGTTTACTCACCTCCTTTATTTTGCTTTTAATTCGTTTAGTTTGCTTGAGACAAAGTTCCATTTGGCCTAGAAATTTTCCAGTTCTTGCTGGCCAGCTTCATTGAGCCGATAAAATTTGTGAGGTGGGCCCAGCGTGGATGACTTTTTCTCAATATCCACGAGTTTATTTTTTTCGAGCCGCATCGTGATGGTGTAAACTGTTCCCTCTACAATGTCGCTAAAGCCCAGTGCTCGCAGCTGCTGCGTGATTTCATAGCCGTAGGTTTCGCCACGGCTGATAATTTCTAGCACGCAGCCCTCAAGCAAACCTTTAAGCATTTCTGTGATTTTATTCATATTTTTTACTTCTTTCTTCTTAGTACTTTGTTATGACAATAATCTGTATTACAGAATAGTGAGATAAAATTTTCGAAACAGCTATTTTGTGTAACAGATATTCAGTATTACTTATTACAACTATATAATAACACGTAGTACTATATTTGTAAATGAATGGAATAATCTAATCAATAAAAAGATACTGGCCTCGTCAATAACAGTGGAAGACTGAACCCTTTTAAGTAAAGGGTTCATTTTATTTTCCGAATAGGAAGAATTCACTTGAACAGGTAAGACTGATCATTTTCCACAGAAAAACGAGCGCGCTAAAATTGGCGGGCTCGTTTTTCTGTTTTTCAAAATTAAAAACTAGTCTTTCTCTTGATTTTAATGAGTAATTTCTTTATTTCATCACCAGCCTGCGGCTCGTATCGATCACCTCTTCGGCCCGTTTTCTGCTTTCCGGATCGAGGTCCCCTTTTACGAGTTCCTCCGAATACTCCACACCGTATTGTTCCAATCCTATAAAGGTATCTTCCATGATTTTTTCTGTATCATCGGGCAGCATGACCTTGTGCATATAGCCGTGCATCTTGCCTGTGGCGCCTTCGCTGTCCGCAGGAACGCCGTTTAAATTCTGGATCCGTTCGGCGAGCTTTTGCGCATTTTGTTTGGCTTCCTTCTGCATCGTCTGGAATCGCTGCATTAATTGGGGGTCCTCCAGTTTTTGAATATGGTGTTCAAAGGCGCGAATGCCCATATACGTACCTCGTAATATTGTATTTAATTCCTCAATCACGATTTCTTCTTTGCTCATGATTTACACTCGTTCCAGCTTTTTTCTTTTATTATGAGAGTTTAGGAATTATTATCCTTTTAATTAGTTTGGGAAATTTGCGATAGGTAAAAAGTTTATGTTTAAATGAACTTTTACTCGTATGGATCGAAAGTGGTGAATATACTCTTTTGAACGAAATTAACCACAGAAAGGGGTCATCTGGATGAAAGGGCAGTTTAATGAAGAAGGCGTAAATGGATTAGGTTTAAAGCGATGGCAAAGAATTCTCAGGAATTTTGGCATATCCTTTCTGGCAGCCGTTCCTGTCGGGATTATTTTTGGACTGTTGTTGAGATTGGTGATGGGAATCATTGCGTTTTTCTTTCCGCATATGGCGAGTGGATTTCACCTCTCTGGCACACTCCTCCTCATCATCCTTGGGATTGCCGTAACATTGGCGAACAGCATCATTTATTCGATTGTTTTTCAAACCTCGAGAAAGAACTGGGTCCGAAAGGGATTTTATTATGGGTTGGTAAGCTTGATCCTGTATGGCATCCCTTTGTTTTTGTCCAATCCAAACAATGAATTATTCGGGCCTCAAGCACCACTGGGAATCGGTTTATTTTCCGCTTTGTTTTTTATTGGTGCGTTACTGCTGGTCTTTTCCGTTGAACGTTTTACCCATTGGATGGACGGGTCAAAAGGCAGGCAGAAACTTGCTTATGTCAGTTTTACCATCCTTTTCATACCGGCAGCCGCTATGCTGGTGAATATTTTTCTTGAGATTTTTAATGAAATACTGCCTAAAATCAACGACAACTTATCCATGTGGTTTTAATAGGAACTCGACAATCCATTGAAGAAGTGCCTAGTACCTCCCCTTCGCGTAATATGTGTCAGTGGTATTTCTCATCTTCGTAAATCTCTTTAAACCATTCTTGTTGTTTTAAAAGCTCAATATTATTGTCAATTATTTTGTATCCAAAGCACCTGTGCTTACACCGACCATACCTGATAAAAAATCGGATAAGAAATCAAACATTAAATAAATCCCTTCCTATTTTTATTTTTAATTTATTTTAGCTTAATCTTCTTCAACTATACTGCTTCGTTATTGGAACAAGAAAAAGAGCCGCAGCTGCGACTCTTTTATTCAACTAAAGCACTCTAAGTAATCGTTCACAATCTTGTTGTTAGAATTGTGTTATAATTTACAATTTAGGAGTGATGGATACTTTTTTTATTCATACTACAACTATCATGCTTTATTAGACCAACATGCACATTCTTTAACTTTTGCCGTTATTTAGGTTATTGGGTACCGCCTGTAAGATGCGCGTCAAACATATCAATAATTTCTAGGAACCTATCAGCTTCCCGGAAAACATGGTCTGCTAATAGAGGATGAATAATGCTCTTTATTTTACATTGCTCAATTAAATCACGGGCTGTCTTCTTGAAGTCCCTAAGTGATGCGACCGACACCCGATTTTGATCAAGGAATTGATCTAAAAGAGGAACTGTTTGTGATTGTGGCTTCATAGATTCTAAGTCTCTTGCTTGATACAGCAATTGATCAAAATCATTGCTGAAATTCCGTGCTACATCAACTAGTTTCCTTTCCGATGGATCAAGGAGATGACCAATAAATTTGGCATGGTCAGCCATAATCCTTAAGAAGAAGACATTTTCTTTAATAATGGCATCTGGAAGCGATTGTAGTTTTCCTTCATTTAATTCAATTAATCGTTTTCTAAAATAATTAGCTTCCCTACTTGTATGGTCAACTAATAGTGGGAAATTATTTGCCCCGGGCAATTTGCATGTGAGAATTAGTCCTAATACTTTCCGTTTAAATACGAAAATATTAGTTGCAGCTTGTTGTACCTCTGAATTAAATCTTCTTATTTGTTCGGGGTCTGTTTGATTATTAAAGGAATGTGCAGTTTGTTCGATGTGCTCAAATAAGCGATAAAATTGATTAGCCTCTTGAATTAGTTGAGTGTCTTCTGCTCTAAAACCCAATCGAAGAAATAATGAATGCTCTTTCATAATCCTAGCCCAAAAACGAATTTCATTTAAAGAGCGCTCAACAAACAAACTAGATGTAACACCGGTATCAGCATGCAAAGATGTATCATCCCCGTTCATTCTATAACCTCCCCGAAATACTCCTTTTGTTCTATTCATATTTACATGGTCATTTGAATATGACTTAAAGCAAATGTTCGGTTTTATTTGATAATTATGAAGTAAAAAGGTTTTTTCTTTGTTCTGCCTATGACTATTGAAAAAAATCTAAGTTTCCCGCATTAATCTAATGAAACTAAACTGCAACGTCAGTTAATTCAGTTAATCAACGAAAAACAGAGCTTCCCTGCGGCAACTACATCTTCAACTCTAGCCCT
>CAYNUT010000191.1:0-4289 GCA_964400595.1 uncultured Neobacillus sp.
CCAGGAGCTTCAGGTTGAACTTTGAAGTGAATGCAATAGTATACGATGAAAAAATGGCTGAACAGCTTCATGATATGTTTCTTAACGATTGTAGGGAAAGTAGTGAACTTACTCCCGAACGCTATAGAAAAAGGCCCTTTATAATAAAATTAAAAGAGGGTGTTTCCCGTCTGCTTTCGCCCATATTATAGAAAATATTTTTAAAAAAACAGTGTCTACTTCCACTAAAGGGGCGTTAGTGGAAGTAGACATTGGATCCTTTAGCAACCACTCTAATATGAGTTGGCAGCAAACCTACATTGGCATGTCAGTGCGCTTGTTTTGATGAGAGGTATAATTTTGCGGTATCGCATCATTATAGGGCATATTGCTATGTCCGTAGCTGCGATGAACCATCATATACAGTAAACCGCCAACAATAACTACGACACCTGAAAGGAGCACGATATAGTTATCATACCAAGGTGCATCTGGCGTTCTTGGCCAACACATGTTAATCATTGCGATAATTCCGTATACAAGTGCACCAATATTGACAGGCAGTCCCCACTTGCCCAATTGATATTTGCCGCTTGGCTTCCATCCTTTTAGTCTAGCTCGGAGGGCAGCAAGGACAACCATCTGGAATCCAATATAAATGCCAAGTGACGCAAAACTGATGATCTTTGTGAGCGCATCTTCAGACACTTTTGAGCCAAGGACAATGATAGCTGGAACAATAGCTGCAAGAAGCAGTGCATAAGGTGGTATGTGGCGGGCAGTTGAAAACTTCTTTAACAACCGGCTTCCTACAATCATGTCATCACGTCCATACGAATAGGCAAGTCTGCTGGCTGCCGCCTGTAAACTTATTGCACATGAAAGGAAAGAAATCAGCACAATCCCGAGGACAATCTTCGCACCAAAGGCACCAAATGCATCGTTTAGCAATGTATCAACAGGCGTTACGTCCTTACCGGCGATAACGGCTGGGATGTCGGCAATTGAAAGGACTAAGGCAAGGCAGACAAAAGTGGCTGCAGCACCGCCAATGTAAATGGTCCGGCGCATTGCCTTTGGGATCAGACCACCTGGATTCGGCACTTCTTCCGCAACATCACCGCAAGCCTCGAACCCAAAATAGAGAAAAGTTCCAATTAAGCTTGCTCCAGCAAATGCATAAAAGTAGCTATGGCTGCCTTGAGCACCAAAAGAGTCAAAGAGCACACTCAGACCGTGATGCCTTTGTGTAATAAGCAGCCAAAAACCAACTGCTAGTGCACCAATAATCTCAGCAGTAAAACCAATGATTGCGGCAGCAGCTAGAACCTTTGTGCCAAGAAAATTGATAATGGTCGATAGTAAAAGAATGGCTATTGCAAAAAGAATGGTTGAATTAACTGATACTTCAATACCCATAACCTGTGCCATAAAAGGTCCAGCCCCATATGCAACACTGGCGATCGTAACAAACAAAGCTATTAAATAAACCCAGCCCGTCATCCACGCATACTTCCGACCCCACAGTCTCCGGGCCCAAGGATAAACTCCTCCTGCAACAGGGAATTGTGCAACAACCTCACTAAAGACAAGTGCGACTAATAATTGCCCGAGGCCACAAATAACCAGGCTCCAAAACATGGGCGGACCGGCTTGAGCAAGTGCGTAAGCAAATACTGTGTACACACCTACTACAGGAGAAAGATACGTGAACCCAAGAGAAAAGTTTGCCCATGGACTCATGTCGCGCTTAAATTCAGATTCATATCCAAGCGATGCCAGATGTGCTGCATCACTATCATGATGCTCTGCCGCAGATCCGCTAATTTTATTGTTAAGATTTTCTTTCATGTTTTTGAACCTCCTTAGAATAGTAGTTATATATCCTATATACAATTATTGTGTTGAAACGAAATTTTAAAAATATTAGGTAAATTTTAATTATAGGTTTAAAACGAGCTCTTTTTCAGACTCTTTTGCTCTTGAGCAGCAAGGTAAAATTACTTTTTTCGTACATCTTTCTTCATCCTTGTAGAAGTGATCTCGATGATCGACTTCTCCCGCCACTACCTCTACCTCGCAGCTTCCGCATCCGCCGACTTTACAAGAAAAGGGAGCGTCTACTCCAGCTTTTAATAGCGCCTCTAATAACGTTTCTTCTTCAGAAACTTCCACCTTTTTATCGCTGTTAGCTAATTTGACAACAAAAGGATTTTTTGGACCTTCATCGGAGGCAGCAAATAATTCAAAATGAATGGAATGGCTTGGGTACCCGTAGATTTCCGCTGCTTCTCTAAATTCTTTCACCATTGAAACCGGACCGCAGAAATACACATGTGAGCCAATCCGATGTTCCGCCATGGTTACAGGTGTCATTCTAGTAGGATTTTCCGTTCTTGAGAAATAGAAGTGGCATTTTCCGGGATATCTAGCATTCAAGTAATCATAAAAAGCACAATCTTCTTTCGCTCTTGCAGCATAATGTAATTCAAATGAATTACCTTGAGCTGTTAAATCTTCCATCATTGTCATAAATGGAGTAATACCAATTCCAGCAGCATAAAATACATGATGTTTAGCTGCTTTGAAGGCCAGTGGGAAATGATTTTTAGGCCAACTGATTTCTAAATGATCTCCCACTTTGATCACATCATGCCAATAAACAGATCCTCCTCTTGAGTGGTCATCCTTGCGAATGGCAATAGCATATTGAGTCCGGTCAGTTGGATGACTGACAAGTGAGTAATTTCTTTCAATCATTTCTTCGCCATTTTTTACATAAGTTGCTATATGTGAACCACCCGTAAATGCAGGTAGTAATTGTTGATTAACCGGAAACAAGTGGAAGCGTTTTACTAATGTTGTTTCCTGTACTATTTTTCCTACGTATACTTTTATATTTCCGAATGCTCTCATATACATCACTCCCATCGTTAGGTCTTTTATTTTATTTGTTATCTCTCCCATAGGATTAATTTGACGATGCGAAAGCAGGATTGTAAGGATATCCAATATATCCTTTTCGCTCTCTAGAGAAGAAAGGACCTATTTCTAAGCTTATTTGGCAGTGATAACAGATTGTATCCGTTTCTTCTGCCTCTATTTCTTGTAGATGATAGCATTTTACACAATACGCATAACGTCTCTTTTCGCCTGAAATAAGCGTTTGAATTTCATCTTCTGAAAACCCTGCCTCAATTGCGGCTGTGAAAATAGTGACTGCATCATCCCATTTAGCTAAAATATAAAGCTGTGTTCCCATCTTTTGACGATCTAACACTTCGCGAATATTCTTTAATTGTAATTCATCAATCATTTCAATTAGTTCATATTCTTTTTGACCATTTATTTCATTTATAAATTGTTGGATTGTGTCTGCTTCTTTTGGTTCAGCAGAAATAATAAGTAATTTTCTTCGATTATGTCTTACTGTAAATTTTTCAACAATCGTTTCTGATTTATCAAATAATACCGGACTGTTGTATACCACTTTATATACCTCCAATCTTTGCGACCCTAGTTAGTTTGTAATCTTACTTTTTCAACTAAGTTTTTCAAAAATTCTACTGTAGGTTCAATAAATGGGGTAAATCCTTTATAGTCAGCCATGGGCTTAGGAATATCTGATAGTATGGAGTATGTTTGCATAAGCCATTCTGGTCTTAATGATAAATCTTCTAAAGGCAGGAATTGAGTATTTAAAACAAACAAAATAGCATTACTCCTTGGCATACGATAGAAAAATTGTTCTTCTACACGAAGCCTTACTAGTTTACCCGCATTTTCAGGAGTGACTAAAAAGCGTGTTGGTCCCCAAGTATCAAATGTTTCATAGTTAACATCCCAACGGTTAGCCATTAAATTCCAATTAATTCTGGTCCAGGGTTCACCAGGTAAAACATTACGTAATAAGAAGGTACGAACTCTCTCTGCTAGAGTTACACCTGTGCGTGACACAAAAGGTACAGGTGAGTGAATTTCGTCAAATGTCATCCCTTTATTCCAATGAGGAGAGAATAAAGCTGCATAGGATTCTTGGGCCACTTCTAAATAAAGATTGTCATCTCTATGAACCATTAATACAAAGTCAGTGGCGAAATGGCGGCCAATTAAATCAAGCGGCTCAAACTCGATGCTTGATGCATCACCAAATATAAAGGATTCAGTTTCATTTAAAATGGAATTATGAAAAGTCCAATGGTTACCGTTCTTTTCAACTTGGAAGTGCTCCGGGTAGGCTTCAATTGCCATATTTATTAGCATTTCTGCTACTTCCCATTGCATTTCCATTGTATGTGGATAGGATTGGA
>CAYNUT010000192.1:0-4152 GCA_964400595.1 uncultured Neobacillus sp.
CCAAAGCGCCGAGGAGAAGGAAAAGCGGAAGCGCCTTGTCCAGCCCCGACAAGCGGCAGGACCGAAGCGACCTCGAGGGGCTAGGCGCTGCAGCTAGACGGGCTCCAGGACCTCCCCGCGGAAAGCGAGTGCCTGGAGCGGAAATCAACAGGCCCATTTGCAGGGATAATTAATAAATTTAGTATTTAATAAAAAATCGCCGAGAAAAATACTCTTTCTCGACAATCTGGCTGTATCAACAAGATACAGTGTTTTTTAGTAAAATAGTGACAGTTTCTTCGAAATGGTGGAGGAAATATCCAGGTACATAAATAGCAAAAACTTTTGATTTTTCTTATTAATATATTAATTATATAATTAAGAAAAAAGAGTTTAGGAGAGTAAAATGAAAACGGTTAAAAAACAGGAACAGCTGCTGTCTGAACGCTTCGAGGTGGCCTACAATCAAGTTCATGAGGCACTCCGGGATATCGTGCATATCAACGATGACCGCTTTGTCGTTCTAGTGAAGTTTGGGGCAAAAAAATATCAAATCATTGAGACTTTTAAAAAGGACCTAGAGCAATATGCCAGGCTGCGGAATGCCATCGTGCATGAAAAAATGGAGGTCGGCTTCTACATTGCCGAACCGAATGCCAAGGTCGTCAATCATATCGAAAAAATAGCCAATGTCCTAAGCAAGCCTAATTATGCCCTTTCCATTGCCACAAAAAACGTTATTTTCTTTGATTACCAGGATCCTATTTTAAAAGTGACGACTGCAATAAAAGAGCATGGGTATTCCAAATTTCCAATTTATAAGAATAAACAATGCATCGGTTTGTTGACCTCCAGCTCCATTGTGAAATGGATGGCGCAAAACATGGTAAGCGGCACTGTAAATCTAGCGGATATTCATGTTTCCGACATTATGAAGTTTGAAAAGGAACATCCGACAGAATTTATCTCAAAGGAAATTAATATTTTTGAAGTGGAAAATATTTTTGAAAAATCACATAAGAAAAAGAAGAAGCTGGAATGTGTGATTATAACAGAAAATGGAAAGTCTGGTGAGAAGCCGCTTGGTGTTATCACACCCTGGGACTTAATTGAAATTGATTATACGGTTGAATAAAAAAGGAAGGAGACCGGCATAATGATAGTGATATCCTTATGAGAAAAACCACTGGCGGCCAGCGTCTGCTTCAATTAAGAGATATTCTTTTTACCGAAACAGATGAAACACATGAGCCTCCGATGGAAGGGCTTATTGAAATGCTGAGGGAACATTTCGGTAAAGAATTTGAATTCGACCATCGGGCCATCCGTCGTGGATTTAGCGGAAGAAATGAAAATGGAAAAAAAAAATGCATCAAATTTATGAAGAGAGATAGGAAAAAAACTATCTCTTTTTAGTTTGACCAAAAACGGTAAAGGGTTTGGAAAAAAATATGAGATAATGTATGTATCCAATAAGAAGGAGTTGTTGACTTTTATGAGCGAACATATTTCACTTAAATATGCCTTTTTAAAGCCGTTTATCCCTATCAGCGGTACAGAGAAAACCTATGTTTTATTTGAACTTCTAGGTAAAAGTCTTCCAGGAGCCTCAAGAGCCCCGCTTAATCTTTCCATCGCCTTAGACAGATCCGGCTCGATGTCCGGTGCACCCCTAAAATATTGCAAAGAAGCAGGCAAATTCGTCATCAATCAATTAACTATGGAGATTACGAAACAGGAAAGCAGATTCTTTATAGCAAGGCAATGGAAATGTCTCAAAAAGCAGCTTTTTTAAATGACTCTGAATTACTGCAGGAAGCAGAGGAGCTTTTTCAGCAACTTGAGGATTTCTCTTATTCCAAACAAAAACGGAAAGAGCTTCATAACCAAAAATATCGTCAGATGAAACGGCGAAAACAAGATAAATAACTGGAGGCAAAGCATGCTAGAACTAGTAAAAGAATTGACCAGAATATGCATGACATTTCCTTTAAAAGAAAAAATCGTAATAGTCGATTCGCACACTATAGGGGAACAAATTAATGAAGCTTTTGTAAAAGAGGGCAATCAGGCTATAAATCTCAAGTATAAAACCATTTATGATCTTGCCTTAAGCCTTATGGAGCGAAATCGTGAGAAGCCGTTTAATATCTTGGATTATTCGGTGGGGGTTCATTTTACCTACTCCTTGCTTAAAGATTTAAAAGAGCAGGGTAGACTGGGCTATTTTGGGGGTATGGAGATTACTCCTTCCTTCAGCCATGCTATCTATTCCATGATTCAATCCTTAAGACTTGCGGGCTTCACGGCACAAACGTTAAACAGGGAAGCCTTTATCACAACTGTAAAAGCGGGGGATTTGTTTGAAATTCTTAAAGAATATGAAAATATGCTGGCCGCATGGCAGATTATGGATAAGGCCGTCCTTTTCAGAAAGGCAATACAATATGCACAAATTGATCCCAATGCTATTTTAATCCTGCAGTCAAACTTAAACCTTTTATACCTTGAAGAACGATTTCTGACAAAAATTCTTCCTGAGCAGGTTATAAAACTGCCCTTGGCACCGGTTCTTGGTGTCAATACTCCTGAGGGGACAAGCATAAGTTCCATCCGCTGGGGCGGGCCGCAACCTCTTAGCTATCTGTATGATCAGGATCAAGCATGCGGGGAAGCAAATTTACACGTTTATACTGCAAAAACGGAAGAATTGGAAGTAAAACAAATTTTGGAACAAATCAAAGCGGCCAAAGCTCCATTTGACAAGAGTGTAATTTTCTATACAAATCCTGAAGCATACATAACACCTCTTTATCACTTGTCACAAAAAATGGAGATTCCCGTTACTTACGGTGAAGGACTGCCTGTTTCATTCAGCCGCCCGGGACGGCTTGTTTCCGGAATAATAGATTGGATGCAATCAAATTACAGTGTCCAAGCAATTCTTGATTTAGGAAATGAGGGACTGCTTGATTTAGGAGAAGAGGCTCCGTCGAAAAGCAAAATCGCTAAACTACTGCGGGATCTACAGATTGGCTGGTCGGAAGAACGCTATTTATCACACCTTGATATGGAAATGGAACGTCTTTTGAAATGGGAAGATGAGAACCGTTTTAAGGAAGCAGCGTGGTTAAAAAAGTGGTTTACTGCTGTTTTTAAAAAGCTGCCGCCACTTACCCCAACGATGAACTATAAAAAATGTCTAACTGGAATGGCCTATATTCTGAGCAATTACAGTAAAACTAATTCTGTCCTTGATGAAATTTCGAAAACAGCTCTTCTCGAGGAAATCGAAAAAATTATTCCTTACGCTGATGAATCGTTATCAAGTTATGATTTGTTTGAAAAGGTAAAGGACTTGCTTCTTTCAATCAACGTCAACCAGTCAAGGCCAAAACCGGGCCATTTGCATGTTTCCTCTTATAATAGTGGCGTGTACAACAGCCGCCCGAATGTTTTTATGGTTGGACTGGATAACAATAAGTTTCCCGGCCATTCAAGCGAAGACCCGTTATTGCTGGATACGGAGAGAATACAGTTGGGGCACAATTTGCCGCTCCTCCGTGAAAAAGGCCAAGTAAACCTTTATACATTGCTTCAGGTTTTAGCCAATTCGACAGGGAGGGTGACAGTAAGCTATTGCCACTTAGATATCAATGCTAATCGAGTCGTCAATCCGGCATTTGTTGTGCTGCAATGCTACCGGCTTTTGACCGATAATCAAGATGCTGAGTTTAAGGAGTTGAAATCTCTGCCATCCTCGATTATTGCAAATGATATTTTTGAAAAGAAAGATTTCTGGAATGAAAAATTAACAGATGAGGAAACCGTTCAAATAACCGAAGAAATACTGGTGCATTTCTCAAATGTCAGGGCTGGTTTAACAGCTGAAAATGCGCGCAATACAAATACCTGCACGAAATATGACGGCCAAGTACAAATAGATGCGGAACACTTTGACCCTCGCCTTAACCAAGAAAAAACAATGAGTGCAGGAAAATTCGAACAGCTTGCGAGATGCCCGTATTCCTATTTCTTAAAAGAAGTCCTGAGGGTGAAACCTGTGGAGGACATTTCTTTTAATGCCCATAATTGGCTTGATGCAGCGACACGCGGAAGTCTGCTGCACTGCATTTTTGAAAATTTTTACAAGCAGTTAAAAGAAGAAAAAGC
>CAYNUT010000193.1:0-4076 GCA_964400595.1 uncultured Neobacillus sp.
CATGGTTTAATTCATCAGGCGGCAAATCATCGCCTAGCCAGTCACGTCCGTTATCAGTAAAGTACAATTCTCCGCTCAGTGGATGCCAGTCAAAGCCAACGGTATTACGCACACCGTGCGCAAAAACTTCGGCTTCCGCCCCATCCAGATTCATTCTCATGATACTGGCAAATCTTTCGTCTTCACTAGCGCAGATATTACACGGAGCCCCAACTGGAACATATAATTTCTCATCAGGCCCGATAGCAATGAACTTCCAGCCATGGTGACGTTCTTTTGGCAGCAAGTCATAAACTACAACCGGTGGTTTTGACTGATTTAAATTTTCCAAAATATTGTCATAACGCAAAATACGACTAATTTCTGCAACATAAAGTGAGCCATTATGATAGGTCACACCATTTGGGGTGTCTAAATTAGAGGCAACAGTTAAAACCGTAACTTTTTTCCCGTCACCATTTTCATCAATAAGCGCATACACACGGCCTTCACTTCTTGACCCTACGAAAACAACTCCGTTGTCACCTAAAGTCAAAGAACGCGCTCCCTCTATTCCGTTCGCATAAACGCTTATTTTAAATCCCGGGGGCATGCTGATTGAATTAATATTTGATTGCGCGTTACCACAGCCAGTTGTAAGAATAGCCAAAACTATTAGTTGGATCAGCACAAGCGATAAAAATCTATTTTTCATCTTAAACCTCCAACCGAAGGGACTTTAACCTTTCCCCAAAATCATACCGGTGAACATCACCGGATCCTTAGCAGTAGAAAAGGGTGGTGAATAGGCAAGGTCAAGCTTCGCTAAATCTTCTCCCTTCGCTCCAAAAGTAATAGCGGTAACGAAAACGTCAATTCGCTTATCTACACCTGCCGGGCCTATAATCTGCGCCCCCAGCACCCTGCCAGTATTTTTATCTGCGACAGCCTTAATCAGCATATCCTGGCCACCGTAATACTCAGGCTTATCGGGTTTGCGGTCATGACTAACGATTACTTCATAACCTTCACGCAAAGCTTCTTTCTCTGTAAGACCTGTTTGCGCTACGGCTATATCAAATACTTTAAAGATACCTGTACCCAGACCTCCTTGGAATTCCAAGTCTCCCCCTGTAATTTGATCGCCAGCAATGCGGCCCATTTTATTTGCTGTTGAACCAAGCGGTCTGTAAAACGGTTTACCTGTGATTATAGAAAAACTTTCGGCACAATCTCCGCAGGCATAGATATCTTCAACATTTGTTGCCATTTTCGCATTTACTTGAATCGCTCCGGTTAAACCCAATTTGATGCCAGCATTTTTTGCCAGACTAATATTCGGTTTTATTCCAACAGCCATGATTACAAAATCAGTCTCTAACTCGCGACCACTTTTTAAGATTACTTTGTTCACGAGTGGACTACCTTCAAACCTTACGGCTGAGTCTTCCGTAATGATGGTCACTTTTTGGTCTCTCAAATACTTTTCCAGCTCTTCCGACATCTCGCTGTCCAACGTTGGCATGACATGGGGTGCCAATTCAACCAAGGTAACATTTATACCCCTCTTGGAAAAAGTCTCCGAGAGTTCCATGCCAATAAAACCCGTTCCCACAATCACAACATTCTTTGGATGTTCATCTAATATGAACTTGCGAATTTTATCAGCATTCACAACTGTACGCAAAGAAAAAACATTTTCCTTATCGCTTCCTTCAATTGGTAACATTGTCGATACTGCTCCCGTAGCAATTAAAAGCTTGTCATAGGTTTCACTAAATACTTCTTGCGTAGCCATATTCTCTACCATTAACGTTTTTACCTCTGGCTTGATTTCCAATACACGATGGCCGGTATAAACATCAACATTATATTTTTTCTTAAAAAAGTCCTCATTTCTAGGCACTACTTCTGCTCTATCCGTTATCTTATTGCTTATATAATAAGGCAGGGCACAACCAGCATAAGATATATCCTGGTCAGCTTCGAATATCTTAATTTCGGCTGTTTTATCGTTACGTCTGGCTTTGGTAGCAGCTGTTGTTCCCCCTGCTACTCCACCGATAATAATTATCTTCATTTTGGTCCCTCCTTTAAAACTGCAACGGCACTAAAAACTCCCTATTTTTCATACTTTAGATATCTTCTAGTTTGGATAACCTCTTTGTTCCCAGTAACCTTTATAATTGGCATTATCTGATAATTCAATTTCGGTTACCCACCTGGCCCATTTGTAGCCAGCCTTATCTTCAGCCACTACTATAAAAGGATATCCAAGCGCAGGTGGCAAAGTTATTTTATTTGATGAATATGCGAGAATCATTTTTTTATCTAGGATTAACTGCAATGGTAGCGAAGTAGTATAACCGTCAATGCTATGAAAAATAACCGTATTGGCTCTAATATCTGCTCCTGCCAATTTGATGATATCGCTTAACAGTGTTCCCTTCCAGAGGATCGTTGCATGCCAGCCTTCTACACAGTTTAATGTAATAAGTTTCTCGTAAGGGGTAAGCATCAGAACATCATTATAGGTCAATGAAACCGACGTTTTAACAAGGCCGGTGACTTTTAAAACGTAGTTTGTTATGTCAACATGCTGGATACCATTTATCGAATTATCTCTGGGCCCAACAGAAGGATCAAGTTTAATGCCGTTATATTCGTTTATTTCCAATTCACTGTATCTGCTCTTTGTAGCACCGGATATCCCATCTTTTGTTTGTTTATCGCTGCTCTTGCATGAAGCCAGAAAAAAAGCAAAGAACAATAATGTTATTATGCAGATAATTTTTTTCACAACCTATCACCAACTTTTTGATGTACAGATTTGCATATTGTTGACGCCACGATCCATCTATAAATATAAGACACGTAATTCAGATCAACCATGAATTCTTAATTACCTAAGCCAATTTATTTGACAATAACTTTGCCCTTCATATAAGGATGCGGCGTGCAACTATAATCAAATGTACCCGTATCATTGAATGTTTGTTTAAATGATTTACCCTTCTCCAAAGGGCCGCTACTAATTGCTTTCCCTGTTACGGTATGCGTGACTGAATCCTCATTGATCCAAGTAATTGTTTCTCCCTTTTGTATCGTGATCTCCGCTGGATTGAACTTAAAGTTCTGGATAGTAACCGTACTCTTCTCAGCTACTTGCACAGGCGCCTGTGCGCTCTTCCCAGCTCCACAGCCAATAATGGTAAAAGTCAATATTGTTATAATACTAAGAAGTAGCATATATATTTTTTTCATATGTTTTCCTCCTTCTTTTTTCTTTTTTATAAATAGTCGTTGGCTAACTTTATAATGTAAAATAGCCAAAATTCAACCCTCCTGCCAATACAGCATGAATAATAGCTAATAAAAATATGACGTATCCGATTATGCGATGCCAACGAAATGATATTGGCAAAATTTTTCTAACACCGGCAATCTGTAATACTATTAAAATTAGCAAGAGAATGCCTAGCCAGAGGTGGAGCGGCTGACCAAGTATTATCGGTATTTTCATACTTCGAATCACCCCTTTGGTTGACTTTAAATTTCACTTTAAGAAATCACTACTTATCTAAAATCATTCATGAATTCACATATTTTTTTAAAGTCAATTTCTCTATCAACCAACGGTAGTCCTTCTTTTAAAAACCCAACTTTGTCATGAAAATCCGGTTTATCTTCTTTATAAAAAATCCCAATAGGTATTTTTTCGCCCCATTCCATTGACTTTTCCATTGCTAGTAATTTGTTTCCCGTATCGTATTCCTCTCCCAATTTATAAACTCTTTCCTTATACCATTGGTATGTATTCAATTTATTAAAACTGACACACGGCTGTAGAATATCTATTAAGGCATATCCTTTATGCCTGATTCCTTCGATCATTATCTCTATTAAGTGTTCGCGTTCTCCACTAAAAGCTCTGGCCACAAACCCGCAACCCAATGCAATTGCTAAAAGGATTGGGTTAAGCGTTGTGTTGTTTGAACCGTTAGGCTGTATATCAGTAATATAACCGACATCAGAAGTTGGCGATGCCTGTCCTTTTGTGAGTCCATAAACTTGATTGTCATGCACAAAATGGGTAA
>CAYNUT010000194.1:0-4009 GCA_964400595.1 uncultured Neobacillus sp.
CATTTATGGTGCCACTTCCTCATAACCAAGCTGCCTGTAGATCTCCCTGATTACCTTCTGTGCAGCAGCGGGAATAATTGTTCCCGGTCCAAAAATGGCCGATGCCCCTTGGTCATATAAAAATTGATAATCCTGCGCCGGAATCACTCCGCCCACTACCACTAAAATATCTTCCCGGCCAAGGCTTTTCAATTCCTCAATAAGCTGGGGCAGGAGGGTCTTATGCCCTGCAGCAAGGGAACTCATCCCGATGACATGCACATCATTTTCAACCGCCTGCTGTGCCGTTTCTGCCGGTGTCTGGAACAAGGGTCCAAGATCGACATCAAAGCCAAGATCGGCGAAAGCTGTAGCAATGACTTTTGCTCCGCGGTCATGTCCGTCCTGACCCATTTTTGCAATTAAAATCCGCGGTCTTCTTCCCTCATTTTCAAGGAATTCCCCTGTCATTTTTTGCACTTCAGAGATATCTTCCTCATTGTTAAAAGCTGTACTATAGACACCGCTGATGGAACGAATGACGGCTTTATGCCGGCCGGCAGCTTTTTCAACGGCATCAGAAATTTCCCCTAATGTGGCTCTTGCCCTGGCTGACTCGACCGCAAGCTCCAATAAATTCTTTCCTCCGGATGCTGATGCATTCGCTAAAGCAGTTAAAGCTGCCATCACCTTTTGCTCGTCACGGTTCGCTTTTAGGGAGGTTAATTTTTCAATTTGCTTTTGGCGGACAGCGGTATTATCGATATCCAAAATATCGATCGGTTCTTCTTTTTCAAGCCGGTAGCGGTTGACCCCAGTGATGATTTCTTTTCCAGAGTCAATCTGTGCCTGCCTCCTGGCAGCCGCTTCTTCAATCCGCATTTTTGGCAGACCGGTTTCAATTGCCTTCGCCATTCCTCCTAGGCTTTCAATTTCCTCAATATGCTGCCAGGCGCGCTGGACCAAATCATCAGTTAGTTTTTCAACATAATAGGAGCCCGCCCATGGGTCAATGACCTTGGTGATTCCCGCTTCTTCCTGGAGGAAAAGCTGTGTGTTGCGAGCAATACGTGCGGAAAAATCCGTCGGCAGGGCAATCGCTTCGTCGAGCGCGTTGGTGTGCAGGGATTGTGTGTGACCCATTGCTGCCGCATGTGCCTCAAGCAATGTGCGGGTGACATTATTAAACGGATCCTGCTCTGTTAAACTCCAGCCGGATGTTTGCGAATGGGTGCGGAGTGCCATTGATTTTTCATTTTTCGGCTCAAAGGATTTTATCATTTTTGCCCAAATTAGTCTTGCCGCCCGCATTTTTGCCACTTCCATAAAATAATTCATGCCGATGGCCCAGAAAAACGATAATCTCGGGGCAAATGAATCAATATCAATTCCAGCTTTCAGGCCGGTCCTTACATATTCCAGGCCGTCCGCTAGCGTGTAGGCCAATTCCAGATCAGCCGGGGCCCCCGCCTCCTGCATATGATAGCCCGAGATACTGATGCTGTTGAACTTCGGCATATATTTGGAGGTGTATTCAAAAATATCGGCGATAATTTTCATCGACATTTCTGGCGGATAAATATAGGTGTTGCGCACCATGTATTCTTTTAATATATCATTTTGAATCGTCCCGGAAAGCTGTTCCCTGCTGACACCCTGTTCTTCAGCTGTTACGATAAAAAAGGATAAAATAGGCAGAACCGCTCCGTTCATGGTCATGGAAACAGACATTTGGTCAAGCGGGATTCCGTCTAAAAGGGTTTTCATATCAAGCACCGAATCGATGGCAACCCCGGCTTTGCCGACGTCGCCAACCACTCGTGGATGGTCCGAATCATAGCCGCGGTGTGTGGCCAAATCAAAGGCAACCGATAAGCCTTTTTGTCCCATCGCGAGATTCCGGCGGTAAAAGGCATTGCTTTCTTCGGCGGTCGAGAATCCGGCATATTGCCTGACCGTCCATGGACGGTTTACATACATTGTCGGATATGGTCCGCGGGTGTAAGGCGGAAGGCCAGGGAGATCATCGATATGCTCCAAGCCATCAAGATCTTCTTTTGTATAAAGTGGTTTTAGCTTTACCTGTTCATTGGTTTCGAACAGTAAATTTTCGATGGTGTTTTCATCCAGCCATTCTTCCTTGGAAATGAGCGGCCGCTCATCAAACAGGGACAAACTTTTAAAATCAGGCTTTTGCTTCTTCAACTGCGCTCACCTCCATATCGGCTAATAGGGCCGAATTAACTTCATAACAATTGCTTTTTATATGGATAAATTGCTTTATGCCTTCATCCACCCATTGGGCTTGACTTTCCGGAACTCCTGCCATAAGGAATGTGCGGTCCGGAAATTCTGCAGTTAATCGGGAGAGAAAATCATGACCGATCGTTTCATACTTTTCATTTATGCCGCATAGGCAAATAAATTTTGTTTGGGTGTTTACGACAAATTGCTTACCGTTTTCCAGCAGGAAGACTGGCTCACTTGCCACGGCGTCTATGCCGCCGGCCGCCAGAAAACCTTTCATGAAGTCTAGCCTTGCCTTGTACTGCTTTAATTCGCCAAGACAAAGCATGCCAACTGTTGGTGCCTTGCCCGTTTGCAGTTCGATTTCTTTTGCCCTTTTCCGCAGCTCTTCATATGGTTCTGAAAGTCTATGATTTAGTATTGGCTGTACCGGAATGCCTGAAACAGGATTAAATTTTTCCCGCTGTTTTATTTCAGGGACTTCCTCATCTAGCTTTGCATAAACATTGATTCCGACCATGCTTTGTTTTCTGGTTTGGATATCTTTATTTCTTTTTTCATAGACGGCCTGGATTTCCTGCTGCAGCCTGTTGGATCGAATTGCTTCAATAATCCCGCCCGCTCCCTCAATTTGCTGGAAAAACTCCCATGCTTTTTCTGCAAGCTGATTGGTTATGGATTCGATATACCACGAGCCGCCGGCAGGGTCGATTACCTTTTTCAAGTGTGCTTCTTCTTTTAAAATAAGCTGGATGTTGCGGGCGATTCTTTCCGTGAAGGCATTGGTGCCTGACACCATATTAAACGCGTCGATATGTAAATACTGGACACCACCAAGTACAGCGGCGAATGCCTCATTGCCTGCACGAAGAAGGTTGACATGCGGGTCATACAGTGTTTTTGTAAATGATGACGTTGCTGCCGAGATTTGCATTCCGCGTGAGTTATTGGAAGCGCCATAAAGCTCCGTAATCCGATTCCAAACCACTCTTGCAGCCCTTAGTTTTGCGAGTTCCGTGAAAAAGTTGCTGCCGATAGAAAATTGAAAAATCATTTTGCCAAGTGCATCATTTAGGTCTATTTTATTGTCAATGAACTGCTGCAGGTAATAAACACCTGTTGAGGCGGCGATTCCAAGTTCTTGAACCGCGTTTGCCCCGCCGTTATGATATGGTGTGGTATCTATTAATACCGTTCGTAAATGAGGGAATTCTTTGTTTGCCCGTTTAATATCCATAATCCATTTCTTAATTAACTCCTCTGAAAAAATGCCTTCCTCGATGAAAAGGGCGATAGGATCACTAGCGATAAAGCCGCTGACCTGCTCTTTGCTGCCTGCCTGTTCGGCAAGGTTTTGCAGCAATTCATCCTGCAGCCATTTGGAGTTGACAGCAAATGGATATTGATTTATTAAATCACCAAATTGTGCTCTCACCGTTTCTTTGGAAACCTCAAACGATAGGGCCGTTTGTCCATTTAGGGCGGCATCCTTCAGTTTGACGACGAGCTCTTCTGGTTTGTCAACAGCTAACCGCTGTGCGTTCTTCCAGTCATTTTTGAGATAACCTAGCGGGTCGATTCCTCTTCGAAAATCAGCACTGCCTGGGTATTCCGGAACAGCATGTTCATCATCCCGGGTGTATAGCGGTTTCAAAATAATATTTTCATAGGTTGTGCTTTGCAAAGAACCTACTGATTTTCCCTTTAAAGACTGCTCAGCTTTTTGGATCCAATCATTCAGTGATTTTGCTGGAAAAGACTGATTCCACAATTCTTCCAAACT
>CAYNUT010000195.1:0-3739 GCA_964400595.1 uncultured Neobacillus sp.
TTGCCTTTATTTGAGCATCTGCAAGTGTATACCAATAGAACCACGCATCCATTTTTGATATTTTATCGTTATAAAATTTTTCAATTACAGGATAGTAACTAGAGTATAATTCTTCATTTAGAACCAATTTTTTGCCATTCCATTTTAGAACATCTACAAAATAGGTATCAGCAATGTACCTTTGCCAAACGGCTATACCAACTTCCTTATTACTTAATAGCTCCACCATATGATAAGGAATTTCTGCTATCTTCTTTAAAGAATTATTATCCCATTTAAAAATCTCAAGCTTGTTTCCAGCTGAAGCACCAATTGTAACACCAAAGAGGAACTCTTTAATACCATCACCAGTAATATCAAAAACACCTGAATAATCTAATCCTATTCCCAATGTTTGGGTCTCCCAAATTTTTTCCCAACTTTCATTTTCTTTTATTAATACTATTACGCCATATTGTGAAGGATTTGGTTGTTCTTTTGCCTTTATTTCAAAAGTAATAATAATCTCTTGTTGTCCATCTTGATTAAAGTCATAAAACTGATATGGCCTAGTTGAATTAGGTTCTTTAGGACTTACCAATATTGATTTTGGTGGCAAAAACTCATTGATAATTTTCATTGGGTCATTATTTAATTTTACATCAGCGTGAGTAAAAGTTGGTGATAGATATAAAATGACTGATACCAATATGGTAAATAATAATATTTTTTTCATCAATAATCCCCTTTATTTAGCTAATATTAGAGATTATTGTTCCCTGGTGTTCCCTTGAATATCAGTACCCTTTGTTCAACTAAACTGACCCGTTAGCAAATGAAGAAAGCCGCCAAAATGGCAGCTAGATCTTAAACTATTGCACCCGTTAGCTTAAGTACATTATTTCACAAACCTTTTAAAAAGAGGAACCTTTGCTTGTTCCGTTGACAAACCCATTTCAAGGGATGTGGAATAGTCTCCTAAGATCACCTTCAGTTTATGGTCCAACTACAAGTACATATCAAAGAATATAAAACTTATGGAGTTTAACAATAGTTTAGTTCAAACGGTGAACAATTTCATATTGATTTCCACAAGGATCTTCAAAATAAACTGCATAGTAAGTAGGGCTAATGGGAAATTGTTGAGGTCCAGAGGTAATTTTTCCGCCAATTTCTTTAATCAGTGTAGCAAGTCTGTCAACTTCATCACGATTTTCTACCCAAAATCCAACTAGATTGCCGTTTGGTTTATGCAAAGGATCTTCAGTGATGGCAAAATAGGCTACACTTGGAAGATTCCCATTGGCTGCAAACACCTTCCACTTATCACTATGGAATGTTTGAATAAAGCCTAATGCGGAAAGAAAACCCTCATAGAATGGTAAATTTTTCTCCAAATTATTTACTCTAAGGTCAATGTGACTAAATGGGTTCATAACTTATCCCTCCTTTTAAATTAAATCCCTTCTTCTATTTGTTTAAGAATTCTTTCCCAGTATTGCTGCATTTCTTCTCTCACATTCTGATCAGAAAGATTTTCTTGGTGAAAGCTAATGGTCGTTTTTGTATTTTCTTTTGGTATGATCCGAACTTGAATGGTAGAAGTTTTATCCCATCCTTCTTTTTTCCAAGCAAGTCGAAGTTGTTGTAGAGGTTTAACAATTCGAATTTCCCCTTCCCCCATTTTTGTACAGAATTTCTGACCTGGTTGAAGATTTATTTTGGTGCTTTCACCTAACCATAATTTTAATCCATCTTCAGATGCGACAAATTCCCAGGCTTTTTCCTGTGAAATTGGAAAGGTCCTTCTAATTCCTACTTGGAATCCAACCGTTTTAGTTTGACCAACAATTCTCCGTGTGTCCATTTCTTCACCTCTCATCTAAAATACAAAATTTAAAATTCATATATTAAAGTTCTTGATATTTACTAATAATTCCTTTTTTATCCAAAGTCTTGTTTAACTAAACTGCTCCTTTAGTTCAATAAGAAAAAGCCGCTTGAAATAGCAGCTGGTCTGGAAGAAACGCACCCGTTAGCCATCCATGCAGCGCAAAACCGGCGCTGCACCACAGAGAATGAAAATGGATCAGGCAGTCTATACTGTTTTAATGCTGGCGAAGAAGGTCTTTGAACTATGGTGCCTTTGAGCCCATCCGTTAGTCTGACTCCAACGACCACGGTGTACCACCGACTGTCGCGCCCTTTAGGGGTAGCACTCATGGGAGATTAATCCTTTTTCTGGTTGTTGCGCCAGCTTTACCTATTTCATTTTAAGTAGAAGGGTATGACAATTCGATACATCTGCCAACTCTATATTCGATCCTTTAAGAGGCTCAGCCTTTTTTAAAAACTGGTTTTTCTGGGTCTATTTTTGTATGCACTTTTTCAGTTTTTATTTTCATGGGAGTTGAATATCAGTTCACATTTTTTTACATAAGATTGTTTATTATAATCAATTAAGCATTTTTTCATTAATGTTGCATCGCGAGGCAACTTTTTTTGTAAATTTGCCCATCCGATAAACTCTAATTTATCAGGTAACTCAACGAGCCCTGTAATTGCATCCCAAAATGCATCCCAATTTTCACCATAAAAGTCGGGAAACTCAAGTTTTTCTTTTAGTAGTAAATGTAATTCTTTTGCCTTTTTTACATTTGATACATCAATGGTGATAAGTGGCATATCCCCAGGTCTTTCCCTGATTAAATCATAAAAGAAGTCCCCAAAGTTTTCAAAAATTTTATTATCAGATTGTTCATATAAGTAATTTCCACTTCTAAACTCAACAACAGGAGCATTGTCATCCTTATTACCCTGTATTTTAGAACAGTCTAAACAATAAAAGAACCCATTAAACCCAGTGTAGTAAATACAAATTAAGTGATTAGGTAATTTCTCTCTCCTTAAATTTTTTGTAATCCATACCATATTTGGAATACCTGATTCCTCTGTTCCTAGACCATATATTTCTTCTCCAAACATTTTTCCCGAACCAAATTTCTTTAAAAACAATTTATAGCTGTATGGGAATTTAACATTTAATTTATTTTCTGCATCAATAATTGTTGGTTCATCAATTTCACCAATAAAATCAGCATCTTCTTTATTTTTTTCAATAATTTCAAAAGCTTTATTAATCAACATTCCATCCTCTCCTTAATATACAATCATACTCAATTTTACCAACATTCTTTGTTCAACTAAACTGCACCGTTACTTCAATAAGGAAAATGCGTCTCCACTTATTGTAGAAACGCACCCATTAGTTTAATAAAACTATTGTCTTTTATTTCGTAAAACTTCTGAAAAAGAGAAATAAAAAAAGCCGATAATCAGTCCAATGGAGGTTAAAAAATAAGAAGTGAATTGACTATAATTATCACTAAAAAGTAACACACAAGAAACCACCAACAGCAATAGTATAATTAAAAAAGCTGTGAATTTTAAGCTACGGTTTTTTATTTTCCAAATCAAAATATTTAGAATAACACTATATAAAACAAAATACGCTGGAATGAAAATCAAGGTTGTGACATCACCAAAGAGGGGAAATTCACCGAATGGCTTCGGAAAGAAAAGCCACGTAAGTAGTGCTGAAACTGATAGTGATACGATAAGCCATAAATATTACATTTTTAAAAACTCCCACTCAATTTATTAATAAATAACTTTTTCCTTTGTTCCACTAAACTGCTTCTTTAGCTTAAAAATAGAGTGTTAAATTTTTATGGATGGTCTCTTGTCTGTGCATACAAAT
>CAYNUT010000196.1:0-712 GCA_964400595.1 uncultured Neobacillus sp.
CAAAGACAAATGCGCCTTTTAGGACAATAATCAATACGATTGGTTCATCTTGGAATTCCTGCTGTATTTGTGCACCAATTTCCTTCACTTTTTGCTTCAGTTGTTCTTCCGTTAGTAAAATGCTATCTATTTCGTAGGCCATATTTTCACCTTCCTAATATGTAATGTGTCCCACTCATGTAAAAACAATTTAGGAGATAAATAAATTCTATACTTTAATGAAATAATTTCAATGAGGTAGTCAAAAATCAGAAAAGATAAATCAGTCCTCCCCGGGTAAGAGTACAGTCTTTCCCTCCATCTATCTGCTTCATTTACTATCTACCACCTTCGGCAGAAAGGACTTTGTTTTGTTAAGCACACTCATCCAATGATACTTAGCCTTGTTTGAAGTTCGTGTTCCTCAGACCGGAGGTTTGCCGCTCGCTTCCTTCAGATTCCGCGTTACCGGTGGACACCCTTGCTTTAAGCTAACTACCACTACTACCTTTGTGGTTCGGGACTTACACCCTAGAGATAAACATTGATTCCAGTAGTTGGTCTGGATGTTTCAAAAGGGGAAAGTCAGGTTCAAGCATTTTTAGATAAAGGAAAGCCATATCGAAAAAGTTTCACAGTATCGCACACTACTGAGAAATAGACTATTTTACTTCACTTTTTGGAAGAGGTGGAAAAGGAAGCTTCGACTACTGATAAAACGGAGCTGGAGTGT
>CAYNUT010000196.1:722-3709 GCA_964400595.1 uncultured Neobacillus sp.
CTATCATTTCATTGACTATACATTCTACGAAGTAGATTGTGAATAATTATACTTAAAGTAAACAAACGGGTGCTTATGTTTAGGATTGAGACCTATTTTAATTATTCCATTATAGGGCGCGTTTATTTAGGAACGCGTCTTTTTTTTAAAATGGACAGATTGTGAAATTATGTACTTAAAGTATCGGGGCAGGTTAGTGAAAGTTTGTTAAAATACAAATAAGGGAAATTATTAAGGGGGGGATTAAAAAATGAACAAAAAAAGATTTTATTATATGGCTCTATTGTGATATTAATTGTTGTAGGTTTGGTTACATATCAATAAATCACTGATTACACCTATGAGGGGATGTCCATTATTCCAGAACAACACAAAGATATTCCATTATTTGATGGATTGAAACTAACTCGCAATCAATATGTACTAAAAGGAAATAAATGGATAAATATTTATGACTTTTATTTAAACGAACTCCCAGACCTGGGATGGAAAATTAAGTATGAGGATTCAGCTCTTAATGATGATGATAGTAAAAATGATTGGTCTGGTTTTAATTTCCGATGGAGAAAAGAAGGATTTGACGGTGAGTTATGGATTTCTGCAAGCTATAATCAATTTGAAGAACAAACAGAGGTCATTTTCGATAAAACACCTATCTATACTTCAACAACTTGGATTGAAGATTTTCCAGAAAGCATCTATATTTATCAGTATCCGAACGATGAAAATTGTTCTGAAATAGAGGGGAAAGTTAAGATAGAACAAATTGTAATGTTTATTAACACTGCGATTGATTGGGATAAAGAAATATTACCTCGTAAAAAAACAAGTGTCATTGATTTAGGGAATACTAAGATAACAGTTTATAATGGAAGCGACAAAGAAATTTATTTTCAATCTGGAAAAGGGACAAAAATGATGAAACCAGACCCCGATTTCTTTAAACTTACAAACCTTTTACAATAGTTCTTGTTTCACTAAACGGGTGCTTGAGTTCAAGATGGATCGCTGCAACGGTCTATTTTCATATTCGACTAACGGAACAGGATAGTTTAACAAAAATATATTTGATTAGTAAAAATAGTGGAGGTATAGATTGAAGAGAAGAACAAAAAAGAGATGGCTATACTTTTTAATCGGTATGACTTTATTAATTTATTTTTTTTATTTTCAAAACAATTCAATTGTAACAAGTGAATATAGCATTCGATCAGACAAGCTCCCACAAAATTTTAATGGATATAAAATTGTACAATTATCTGACTTGCACAGTAAGTCTTTTAGGAATAACCAAAGTAACTTAGTTAAAAGAGTGAAAAAGGAAAAACCAGATTTGATTGTATTTACAGGTGATTTAATAGATTCAGAAAAATATGATGAGAAACCTAGTTTAATTTTGATGAGAAAATTGGTTCAAGTTGCTCCAGTTTATTACGTGACAGGAAATCATGAATGGTGGTCTGGGAAATTCAATTCATTAGAGGATAAATTAAAAAACATCGGTGTACAAGTGATGAGAAACTCGGCAGAGGAAATTACCAATGGTACTGACAAAATTCAAATTATAGGAATTGATGACCCAGAAAATGTAAAAGAATTTTATGCGAAAAAAGCCACAATGGAAGAAAACATCATTAATTCATTAGAAGGACTCGAAGAAAAAGATAATTTTCAAATTCTATTATCACATAGACCTGAAATGTTTTCTCTTTATAGTGAATATGAATTTGATGTTGTTTTTTCAGGTCACGCACACGGCGGACAAATTAGAATTCCTTTCATTGGTGGTTTAATTGCTCCAGACCAAGGATTATTTCCAAAGTATACTTCTGGTAAATACAATTCATTGAACACTACAATGATTGTAAATAGAGGACTTGGAAATAGTATTATTCCTTTAAGGATTTTTAATCGTCCAGAAATTGTTTTAGTAACATTAAACTATGTTAAATAAAATATGAAGCATGTGAGTGATTACACTTAAACTAAAGGGTAGCGTTAGTGAAATTGTAAAGCCTGTTCATAGATACTTAAAAAACATTGAAACAGGCTTTAATACAATAATTATGATTATTTCTTTAAGCACGGTAAAGAATGTCTATATCTCCATCCACAAAGCCAATTCCAATTGCGGATGCATTTTTAAGGAAATGAGATTTTTCTCCTTCATCCAGATAACGTTCTACTAACATCGTAATGTATGTAAGACCCTGTTCCCAATCTACAATTTCATCTGTTCCTTTTATAAAGCAAATATCTTCACCAGATGTAAAATAGTTCGTGCAAGCCCAATCAGAGTCATCTTCATCAAATTCATCTGAACCAATTAGCTGTATATCATAGGTTTCTCCCTCCCCCTCATATAAGTTAAAATTGAATGCTTTTATTCCTTTTGGGATGTCTTGCTCTAAGACCTTGTTTAACCAATTTGAAAACAACTTAAAGTTATCCATTTGTTAGCCCCTCATTTTGAAATAATTCTTTTATTAATCCGATGTTATAATGTGGAATAATACAAGTCAATTTGATTATTTATAATGGTTCAGTTTTATTCTTATTGAAGTAACGGGTGCTTGAGTTGAAGGACGGGATGGCTACGGCAATCCATTTTTTCTTGTTGTGCTAACGGATACAGATTAGTTTAATAATCGCTGATATAATTTAGAAAAAGGGAGATTGGATTGGTGATATTCATGGAACTATTTACTTGCCAATGTTGTGGTTATAAAACCCTTAAAGAAGGAACAAGGGACAGTTATCAAATTTGTAAAGTTTGTTTTTGGGAAGATGATTTCGTACTGAATGAGGACCCAGACTTCCCTGGTAGGGCAAATAACGTATCATTAAGACAAGCCCAGGAGAATTTCAAGTTGTTTGGGGTAAGTGAAATAGAATTTAAAAACAATGTTGTTACGCCAAGTGTTGGAGGATACCTAAAGGATAAAAATTTCATACCTTTATAACTTTCTTATTCCACTAAAGGGTGC
>CAYNUT010000197.1:0-3620 GCA_964400595.1 uncultured Neobacillus sp.
ATGATGGCTCAAGTTGATGATAAATCATATAAAGGAAAAGAAGTGTATTTAATTGATTTTCCTACTAAAAGTAAATCCATTCCAAAAAATATGATTGTTTATGTTGATAAAGATACTTTTGATTACATCGGTAATGGTCTTGTAGAATAAAATACTAAGAGACCAATGCCTTTTTTGATGTGCTATTTACAATGAATAAAAGTTCCTTATTCAAACATACTTTGTTATGAATAACCGGCCCCAAAAATTTATATAAACATTTCTGATTATATCCTTTGCTATTTTCGAATATTTGGTTGTGAATTACATCCCAATGTTTAGGCCGTAATAGAGTTTATTTAGCCCACGTGTGCGATTCTTCAATAAGGAAGGATCGCTTTTTCTTTGTTCAAGGTCAGGATTGTTGAGCAAGGAGAATTTAAATTATGCTAAAATTAATAATATTATCGCAACGTTAAAGTTTTAAAAGGGGGAACTAAATATGAGTGGGATTGTAAAAACTCCTGAACCACCTTATTACGCAGTGATTTTTGTTTCACAGAGAACGGAGGGGGACAAAGGTTACGGAATAATGACGAACAAAATGGTAGAGTTAGCTTCTCAGCAGAAGGGATTCTTAGGTGTAGAAAGTGCTCGTGATGAAGGGTTAGGTATTACAGTTTCCTATTGGGATTCTTTAGAAGCGATAAGAGACTGGAAGGAAAATTCAGCCCATCGAGTAGCACAAGATAGAGGGAAAACAGAATGGTACAAAAATTTTTCTCTTAGAGTTTGCAAAGTGGAGCGAGACAAATTCTTTGAAATGTAACCAAAATAAATACCTATAAGGGGGAACTACTATGAAAATTCGTTCAGCGGAGAGTTCAGATTATAATGTAATTTTACCATTACTAAACGATTGATGGGGCGGTAGACAAATGGCTGATAAGCTGCCAAAGCTATTCTTTGACCATTTTACAGATACAAGTTTTATTGCAGAAAAAGATCGACAAATCATAGGGTTTCTAATTGGGTTTTTATCACAATCTAAGTCAGAAGAGGCCTATATTCATTTTGTTGAAGTACATCCGAAATATAGAAAACACAAAATAGGAAACCAACTCTACAATGATTTTTTCAATGTTGTAAAACAAAAAGGTTGTAGGGTGGTCCGGTGTGTAACTTCTTCTGTCAATAAAGTTTCAATTACCTACCATACTAAAATGGGATTCGATATTGAACAGGGGATAAATGTATAGATGGTGTTACTGTTCATTCGGATTATGACGGACCAAATCAAGATAGAGTTTTATTTATAAAGTATTTGTAAGAATTATAGCCTTGTTGAACGAACGAGTGCCATACTTTAAGATGGGGCTGCCACACATTCAGCGGCCTTATCATTAACCTATGGGGCTAATTGGGAACTGGACTGGAAATATAATAGTTTTAATGTCATAGTTGACTTAAATTGTGGTGGATGAAGGAGTGGTTTAGTTGACCAATAAAAATTGTCCTTTATGTGGAAAAGAGAACGAATGTATGACAGGTGCTGGGGAACAGAATAACTGCTGGTGTTCCGTAGAAGAATTTCCTAATGGAATCTTTGAACTAGTTCCTGTAGAAAGTCGAAGAAAACATTGTATATGTAAAAAATGTTTAAATAAATTTAAAGAAGGGCAGAAAATAATCAAAAATAGATAGTGAACAAAACCAACATTTACAAATAAAAGATCACGTATTTTTAGAGCCACTAAAGAATTTACAAAAAAATCCGACACAAAGGAATAAATATGTTAAAGTTTAGTAAAGGGGGCCGGTTGTATGAAAGAGGAAAATAAACCATTTAATGATGTAATTGACCACTTTAACAAGATAGAAGGAAATGCAACAAATACTAGAAATGCTAAATTAAGTATGTTGCCAAAACCACTAAAATATATTGGCTACTTGATGGTTGCAATCTTTTCTATATCTTTTATATTATTATTTGTTTTAAGTTTATTAAACTAATTAATACTGAACTCAAGAAAGTAATGGTTGCTGAAGCAGCCTTTTTTATTGCATAGGTCACACTGGATACCAACACCACTGAAAAGCGAGGTAGCAAAAATGTTTTTGGAGAAATAGTTGACACCCACTGCTACTCGGTGTTACAATGTACGTGTAATAAGCAATACTGAATAGCGTGGTTTCCCAAAAGCTATTCAATAAAAATTTCCCTTAGTACTAAGTTGTACTGAATATAAGTCAGACAAAATAGGGGAGGTTAAGGAGGCTCTGCACATGGAAAATTTAACTGAAATGCTAAAGGGTTCGCTGGAAGGCTGCGTGCTGGAAATCATCAGCCGCCATGAAACCTATGGCTACGAGATTACCCGCCGCCTGAACGAGCTTGGGTTTACCGAAGTCGTGGAAGGGACGGTCTACACCATTCTCGTGCGATTAGAAAAGAAAAAACTGGTGACCATTGAAAAGAAGCCGTCAGATATGGGGCCGCCCCGCAAGTTTTACTCACTTAATGAGGCTGGACGTCAGGAACTTGAATTGTTTTGGAAAAAATGGGATTTTGTATCATCAAAAATCAACGTCTTGAAGTCAATCTAGCTTCATAAGATATTCTATCCAATATTTTTGGAGTGTCTTGTTCAGTTTTATAAAAAAGGAGGAAAAATAACATGCTGGAAATGTTCAAAAAAATGATTGGTGATAAAAAAGAGTACAAGATGATGATGGCACGGGTTGAAGCCCTTCCAGAGGACTACCAGTTTGTATTTAAGAAAATTCAAAACTACATGTGGAATTTCTCAGCGGGCAACGGGATGGATATGCTGCACATGCAGTATGAATTAATCGAGTTGTTCGAAGCCGGTGCGGCGGAAGGCAGACAAGTGCTAGAAATCACTGGGGACGACGTGGCGTCCTTTGCCGACGAACTAGTGGCAAACGCTAAAACCTATGCCGCCAAGTATCGTGAAGATTTGAATCAGAGTATCATGAAGCGATTTGGAAAAAATAAATTCAATGGTTAATACCGACTGAATAGCTGGTTACAAATGTGAATCGCCGCCTTCGCTATTCAGTCGATTTTTCAAGCCAGTAGTAAGTTATACAGATTATCAGTCAGACTAAATAGTAGAGTATAGGTAATCTATCTCTGCAAGGAGATTTTTATAAGGAGGAAAAAAGTATGAGCAATGCAGCGATTTCAGTAAAAGGGTTAAAAAAATCCTTTAAAGACAAGGAAGTCTTAAAGGGGGTGGATTTTGAGGTGCGGTGTGGTGAAATTTTCGCACTGCTGGGCTCAAATGGAGCGGGCAAGACGACGACGGTCAACATCCTCTCGACGCTGATGAAGCCCGATAGCGGCGAATCAGGTATTTGCGGCTTTGACGTCCAGCGTCAACCGGATCATGTTCGCCAGAGTATCAGCCTGTCAGGGCAGTTCGCAGCTTTAGACGGCATGCTCACCGGGCGGGAAAACCTGATGATGATCGCCAGGTTGCGGGGAGTTTCCAATCCCGCTCAAGTCGCTGACAATCTGCTTGCAAGATTCAGCCTGACCGATGCGGCCAACCGCCGGGCAGACAAATATTCCGGCGGGATGAAGCGCCGGCTTGACATCGCCATGAGCCTGATCG
>CAYNUT010000198.1:0-3520 GCA_964400595.1 uncultured Neobacillus sp.
ATGTGGAACAAATAAAGACAAAGCTTCTGACTTTGAGCTACATTCGTAACAAAATAACTGCGTGGGAGAATAAATAGAATGAAAATTTTAGTTACTGGCGCAAAGGGCTTTATTGGTAAAAATCTCATAGCGGAATTGCGTAATCGAAACTATTGGGAAATACTGGAATATGATGTCGACTGCGCGGAAGAATTGCTGGGTGAGTATTGCTATGATGCTGATTTCATCTATCATCTGGCGGGCGTCAATCGGCCAAAAGAGACCAGCGAATTCATGACCGGGAACGTTGGTTTTACTTCTACCTTGCTGGAAAAACTCAGGCAGCACAAAAATCAATGTCCTGTAGTACTTACATCTTCGACGCAGGCAGCTTTATCCAATCCCTATGGAGAAAGCAAAAAGGCTGGAGAAGACCTTCTTTTTAAATTCGCGCAAGACTGTGGCAACATGGTATATATCTACCGCTTACCTAATGTGTTTGGAAAATGGTCTCGGCCCAATTACAACAGTGTTGTTGCAACATTCTGCCATAATATTGCTCATGATCAACCTGTAAAGGTAAATGAGCCTGATGTTTTAATGAATTTGGCATATATTGATGACGTTGTATCTGAACTTATTGGTGCTATGGAAGGAATGCAACATATAAATGCTGATGGTTATTGCTATGTGCCAACCAGTTATTCAGTTAAACTAGGTGATATTGCCAGGCTAATAAAAGATTTTAAAACTGCACGTGAAAAAAACCTAATTCCTGACATGGGTGATGTTTTTACCAAAAAACTCTACAGTACCTATCTTAGTTATCTGCCGTTAGAAAAATTATTGGTACCCCTAAAAATGAATGCTGACATCAGGGGCAGTTTTACAGAAATTATACAAACACTAGATCGAGGACAGATTTCAGTAAATATTACCAAATCGGGAATAACCAAAGGAAATCATTGGCATCAGAGCAAAACGGAAAAATTTATTGTAGTAAGCGGCAAAGCTTCAATCCAGCTTCGTGAAGTCAATTCCAGTGAAGTTATCGAATATCACGTTTCCGGAGACAAGATAGCCGTGATTGATGTCCCACCAGGCTATACTCATAAACTTACCAATGAAGGAGACCATGAATTAATAACCATTATTTGGTCTAATGAAACATTTGATCCGAAACATCCTGACACTTACTATTTGGAGGTTTTGAATTCATGAATAAATTAAAAGTAATGACTGTTGTTGGAACCAGGCCGGAGATTATAAGGTTGTCAGCTGTTATTCGTACATTGGAAAAATCCGATGTAATAGATCATATCTTGGTTCATACGGGGCAAAATTATGATTATGAATTGAATGAAGTATTTTTCAAGGATTTTGATTTGAAGAAACCGGATTTTTTTCTCAATGCCGCAACTGGATCAGCAGTTGAGACCATAGGCAACATACTTGTTAAGATTGATCCAGTCTTAGAAGAGGTTAAACCGGATGCTTTCCTTGTTCTTGGCGATACAAACAGCTGTCTCACAGTGTTTGCGGCAAAAAGAAGGCACATACCTACTTTCCATATGGAAGCAGGCAACAGGTGTTTTGACCAAAGAGTGCCTGAAGAAATCAACCGAAAAATTGTTGACCACATTGCGGACATCAATCTTACTTACAGTTCAATTGCGAGAGAATATTTACTTAAAGAAGGTTTGCCTGCTGATAGGGTGATTAAAACCGGCAGTCCCATGTTGGAGGTAATCAGTTCCATGCAGGAAGAAATTGCAAAATCAGATGTAATTGAAAGGCTGAAATTAAAAGAACAGGGTTACTTTGTTGTGTCGGCCCACAGAGAAGAAAATATTAATTCGGAATTAAACTTTGCAAATTTGGTTGAAAGTCTTAATGCCGTCGCAGAAAAATATAATATGCCTGTAATTGTGAGTACTCATCCCAGGACCAGGAAAATGATCGAAGCCAAAAACATTATTTTTAACCCATTGGTATCCCTGTTAAAACCGTTGGGATTTAATGACTACATAAAACTTCAAACAAAGGCGCGAGCAGTACTTAGTGATAGCGGCACTATCAGCGAGGAAGCATCAATTCTCGATTTCAAGGCACTTAATATTCGGCAAGCGCATGAAAGACCTGAAGCCATGGAAGAAGCAGCGGTGATGATGGTAGGACTCGCCAAGGAAAGAATATTACAAGGATTAGAAGTTTTGTCTGAGCAAGAGCCTGAGGTTTTTAGAAAAGTAGCTGACTATAACGTACCCAACGTTTCCGCCAAAGTTCTGAGAATAATATTGTCCTATACTGATTACGTCAATAGGGTAGTGTGGGGGAAGTAAAATGAAATTATTGCAGATAAATTCAGTTTGCGGCCAGGGCAGTACCGGCAGGATAGCAAAGGATATTCATGACTTATTTGCAAAGTTAGGGCATGAATGTTTATTTGCTTATGGCAGAGGAACTGCTCCGTCAGGTATAAATTCCCTGAGAATTGGCACAGACCTTGATAATTATCTGCATGCAGCGGCAACGAGATTATTTGATGCACACGGATTTTTTTCGACCTCTGCTACCAAGGAATTTATAAAAAAAGTGAAGGAATATAATCCTGATCTCATACATTTGCACAATCTACACGGCTATTACATTAATGTGGAACTGCTGTTCAATTACTTGAAAGAAGTTAGTAAACCTATTATCTGGACGCTTCATGATTGCTGGGCATTTACCGGTCATTGTGCGCACTTTGATTATATTGGCTGTAATAGGTGGCAAAAAGGCTGTCATGATTGTCCGCAAAAAAAAACTTATCCTTCATCGTTAATATTCGACAACTCCAAAAACAACTATGTGAAAAAAAGAAATATCTTTACTTCGGTAATAAATATGGTCATTGTTACACCTTCTAAATGGCTGGCAAACATTGTAGAAAAATCCTTCTTAAACAGTTATCCACTTCAAGTTATAAATAATGGCATTGATCTCGATGTCTTTAGGCATATAGCAAATGACTTCCGTCAGCGTTATGATTTGCAAGATAAATTTATAATCTTAGGAGTAGCGAATATTTGGGCCTTTAAGAAAGGATTAGACGATTTTATCAATTTAGCTAAAGAAATCGATAATGATAAATTTAAAATAGTAATGGTAGGGGTAACCGCAAAGCAGATGAAAACGTTGCCAAAGAATATATTAGGGATTGAAAGGACAAACAATATACTTGAGTTGTCTCAAATTTATAGCGCAGCGGATGTCTTCTTTAATCCAACCTATGAAGAAGTTCTGGGAATGACAAATTTAGAAGCTTTGGCTTGCGGAACACCCGTAATTACATACAACTCCGGCGGCAGTCCTGAATGTGTAAGTTCGCACAGCGGTTATATAATAGGCAAAGGTGAATGGAATAAAGTACTCGGAATTATAAATAATATAAAAAAAATTAAATACGAAACGTTGCGCAACGAAGCACTGGATTTTGACAAGAATAAAAAATATATGGAATATATTAATCTATACAAAAAATTGGTAAATGTGTGAG
>CAYNUT010000199.1:0-3351 GCA_964400595.1 uncultured Neobacillus sp.
CGCTAAAGCGCCGAAGAGGCTCCCCGTACCGCCCGTGGAAAGCGAAGCGCCCTGGAGCGAAAATCAACAGGCAAATTTAACACAGCTATTTTTTTAAATAAGTTCTATTTTTCTACTCAAGACGGTCTAATTTTTAAATGGGCTCGTATATATGATAGTACAAACTGTCTTTGGGGGGAAAAATATGTTTAAAAATAAAGCAAAATTCCTTGGAATAGTTGTGCTGTCTTCAACAGTGCTGTTATCAGGCTGCGGCTTGTTTGGAACTGAAAAGGAAAAGAAAATTGATCCGCCAAAATCTGTGACTTACGTAGATAAAAAAGAAAGCAAGGAGACTTCTGGAAAGAAGGAAAATGCGCAAAACACCGTCAAAACAGAGCTTTACCTTATTGATAAGGATGGTTATGTCGTCCCGCAAACGCTCGCCCTTCCAAAAACAACATCTGTCGCTAAGCAGGCTTTGGAATATTTAGTGGTGAATGGGCCTGTAACCGATTTGCTTCCAAATGATTTTAGAGCCGTTTTACCGGAAGATACAGAGCTTTCCGTAGATATCAATAAGGAAACCGGGGCCGCGACGGTTAATTTTTCAAAGGAATTTAAAAACTACCAGCCAGAAGACGAAATGAAAATTCTTCAATCCGTCACTTGGACACTGACGCAATTTGCTAATGTTAAAACTGTTAAATTAAAAATGAATGGTCATGAGCTGAAGGAAATGCCGGTCAAAGGAACTCCAATCAGCGAAAACCTCTCAAGAGCATCCGGAATAAATATGGATAGCGCGGATGTTACTGATATCACCAATACTAGGCCGGTTACGGTTTACTTCATTGGCGGCGAAGAGGGCTCGTATTACTATGTGCCGGTAACAAAAAGGGTAAGCAACAGCGAGAAGAATAAGGTGGTGGCTGTCGTCAAAGAACTGGTGAAGGGGCCGAGTGAGAAATCCAAACTTGTATCCGATTTTATGTCGGATGTTAAGCTGCTTGAGGAACCAAAGATTGACAATGGAACGGTAACGTTAAACTTTGATAAAAATATTTACGGCAGCTTTGAAGAAAAAGTAATTTCCCAGCATTTACTTGATGCTCTTGTTCTTTCATTAACAGAGCAAACAGAAATTCAAAAAGTAGCGATCCAGGTAAACGGTAAAGCAGAATTGAAAAATGACCAAGGGAAAAAACTATCTGATCCGGTAACCCGTCCTGAAAAAGTCAATACAGGTAGTTTTTAAAAAAGGATTTTTGATATACTATATAAAGGAGTTGAAAAGAGGCAGGCTTGGGGCCGCCTCTTTCTTGTTTGTAAGTAAAAGGAGGAAGTTTTGTGCGATTTGATGGAAGGGAGCTATTACAGCTTAGACCAATACATATTGAAACTAATTATTTAATGCATCCGGAAGGGTCTGTTCTAATTTCTGTTGGGAACACAAAGGTAATTTGCACAGCGAGCATTGAAGACCGGGTACCGCCTTTTATGCGCGGTGAAGGAAAGGGCTGGATTACAGCAGAATATTCGATGCTGCCAAGAGCGACAGAGACCAGGAACATCCGGGAATCCTCGAAAGGAAAGGTATCCGGCCGGACGATGGAGATTCAGCGTCTAATAGGCCGTGCACTAAGGGCGGTTGTAGATCTTGGGGCAATCGGTGAACGGACCGTTTGGATTGATTGTGATGTTATTCAAGCTGATGGAGGAACGAGAACCGCATCCATTACAGGTGCCTTTGTTGCCATGAGCCTTGCGTTAAATAAGTTAATGGAGAAAAAATCATTAACCAAGTTTCCAATAACCGAATATTTAGCGGCCACGAGCGTGGGAATTTTGCAGAACGGAAAAACCGTTCTTGACCTAAATTATGTGGAGGATTCCAAAGCCCATGTCGATATGAATGTAGTGATGACGGGCAGCGGAGAATTTGTGGAATTGCAGGGAACAGGCGAGGAATCCACTTTTTCATATGAGCAGCTTCATGGCTTATTACATGCTGCACAGGAAGGATTAATGGAACTGTTTGAGCACCAAAAAGCGGCACTCGGTGAAGAGATTTCAAAAAAAATTGAAGAAAGACGAAAAAAGTAAGAGGAGATTCTTATGAAAGAAGTCATTATTGCGACAAAAAATCCAGGGAAGGCAAGAGAATTTGAGCATATTTTTTCAAAAAGAGGGATCACTGTTCGGACCTTGCTAGATTTCCCTGAAATTCCTGATGTGGAGGAAACGGGTTCCACTTTTGAAGAGAATGCCATTTTGAAGGCAGAGACAGTTTCTCTCTTGCTTGGGAAAATGGTTATTGGCGACGACTCCGGACTGATTGTTGACGTTTTAGATGGAAGGCCGGGAATCTATTCAGCGCGTTATGCGGGGGAGCCGAAAAATGACCGGAACAACACGGAAAAAGTGCTATCAGAATTAAAAGGTGTTCCTGATGACCAGCGCACAGCGAGATTTTATTGTGCTTTAGCTGTTGCTGCACCTAATCAAAAAACGTCTACGGTGTCAGGCACCTGCGAGGGCCGTATATTAGAGGAACCACGAGGTACCAATGGATTTGGTTATGACCCTGTATTTTATGTGCCTGACAAAGGCGGAGCAATGGCGGAGTTGTCAGCTGATGAGAAAAGTAAAATCAGTCATCGTGCAAATGCGCTGAAGAAATTAGATGAGATGCTTGATTCGATTTTGGAAAGTGTGAATAATCCGTTATGAGCAAGGTTTTAATAGTCAGCGACAGCCACGGTTTGACGAAGGAGCTTGAGGTCATTAGGGAAAGGCACTTAAGCGAGGCCGATTTAATGATTCATTGCGGCGATTCACAGTTGCAGCCAGATAATAAAGCAATTACTGGTTATGTAACTGTGATGGGGAATTGCGATTTTGGAGGCGGGTATCCATTAGAAACGGTTACTGAAGTTTCTGGGAGGAAGATTTTTATCACCCATGGACACCGCTATTCGGTAAAATCCTCTCTGATGAATCTAAAATATAAGGCGCAGGAGGTTGGCGCCGATATTGTCTGCTTTGGCCATTCACATGTGTTGGGGGCTGAAGTGGTCGGCGGGACTTTGTTTTTAAACCCAGGCAGCATCCTTCTGCCGCGTGAGCGCGTTGAAAAAACCTACGTGATTCTCGAACTGGTTGATGAGAAGGTTAGAATGTCGGTGTTTGAAATTAATGGCCGGGAAATTGCGGGGCTGGCACGTGAATTTACACTAAGCAAATAAACGGCCTACGTGACCAAAAAAGTGAACAGAGATGTAAAGAGGTCACGTAGAAGGTTTTCCAATCCCAGCTCATTTACCGAAAAGCGCAAAAGAAAGAGCAAACGGTAAATGAAAGCCCCGCTCA
>CAYNUT010000200.1:0-3342 GCA_964400595.1 uncultured Neobacillus sp.
ATGACTTGTTTTAAAATTATCGAAAGTCATAAAGGAGTCCTAAACATTCAAAGTGAGGTAAATAAAGGGACGACAATTGAGGTTGTTTTGCCGACGATTACGCAGCCGGTATTGAGCCATGCATAAGCTTATGTGTGGTTTTTTTTATGGAAAAAATTATTCCATTGTTGCTTACCGAGCTAAGAACGATTGACACGAACTAATTTTTTTGATAAATTTACCTGACGAACGTTCGGAAGGATGGTAATATGACTTCAAATCAAATAAAAGAAGCTGCACTTAATCATTTTGCCAAAGACGGCTATGAAGGAACATCCATGTCACACATTGCTGAGGATGTAGGTATAAAAAAGCAATCTATCTATACTCATTTCAAAGGAAAAGATGATCTTTTTCTTCAAGTATGCTGCGATGTGTTTGCTGACGAATTGAGTTTTGTTAATAATTATATAGAGACCAACCTAACTTCTTCTATAGAGAAATTCTTATTTCATTTTCTTTTGCAATATAAAGAGCGATATGAGAAGAATGACTATACTAAATTTTGGCTTAGGGTCTCCTTTTTTTCTCCAAATCATCTCTTTGAACAGGTCAATAAATACGTTTATGAATTTCTGGATAAGGTTGAAGAACTTTTTGTTCCAATTATTGGAGAGGCTATGAAAGAAGGAAAAATCAATTCTACTATTGGTTCAAAACGTGCTACTGCTGCATTCTTAGGAGTATTAGATGGAATTTTTGTAGAAATGTTATATGGAGGTTCCCAACGTTTAAAGAAGAGGTTAGATGCTTCTTGGTATTTATATTGGCGTGGATTGTCGAATGATTAACTGCTTTTATGGGGGAAAATGAAGTGAATAGAAATTGGGCATTTGTTATTATTGCGGGTCTTCTTGAAATTTTGTGGGCCACAGGGCTGAAGTATTCAAGTAACTGGATTTCTTGGCTTGTAACACTTTTACTGATCGGTATATCTTTTGTAGTGTTGATTCAAGCTACAAAAAAGGTACCCGTTGCTACAGCCTATGCTGTGTTTACTGGAATTGGAACAGCTGGGACAGTTATAGCTGAGATGGTTGTATTTGGCGAAGCGGTCAGCTGGGAAAAAATTTTATTTATTCTTTTACTTTTAGCTGGTGTAATAGGATTAAAACTTGTTACAACTGAATCAGGCGAGGAAGAAGGGGCAGTATAAATGGATTGGATTTACCTTATTTTAGCCGGAGCTTCTGAAGTGATTGGGGTTACAGGCATGAACAAAGTAATTAAATACAATAACCTACAGTCATATTTGATATTAATTATTGGTTTTATATTTAGTTTTGGTTTTCTGGCTTTGGCTATGCAAACACTTCCTATGGGTTTATCTTACGCAGTATGGACAGGGATTGGAACAGTTGGAGGGACAATCGTGGGTATGATGTTTTATGGAGAATCAAAAGAATGGAAGCGAATTTTATTTATCGCTTTGATTTTAGCATCCGTAATTGGTTTGAAATTGACATCATAAATTGGATACTTTATGACTTACGAAAACTAAAATGGATTAGGTATGCGAAAAACAAAACGCTCAGACCCATAATGTCTCCGAGCGTTTTTACCTGTTAAATGGCATGCAATTTTTACCGCGAAAAAGCTTTGATTCTCCAGGGCTAAATAGACTTCAAGTTGTAGGTTTATTTTTCAGCTGTGAAGAAAAATAAATAGATAGGTAAAATCGCATTTTGCTATAATATTAGAAGTGAAAATTTTTATATGTAAAAAATAGGAATTTCACCAACAAGTTTTGACATAGGGGGTTTACAAATGAGTAGAAATAGGTACGTGTTTTGGGGGCTTGTCATCACAACCCTCATTTCGGCGCTTGACGCCAATATTATGCAGACGGCGAGTCCGACGATTGTTAAGCAGCTTGGAGGAATGGAGCTGTTTGCCTGGATATTTGTGGTTTACATGTTAGCAAGTACGGTTACAGTGCCACTTTACGGAAAACTTTCCGATATGTATGGCCGAAAAAAGCTATTAATGATCGCTGTCGGCTTATTTACTTTAGGTTCGGTTCTTTGCGGCATGGCAAATTCCATGGTTGCGCTTGTTATTTTCCGTGGGGTTCAAGGCTTGGGAGCCGGCGGCATGCTTCCGCTTTCGATGATTATCGTTGGTGATTTGTACACGATTGAAAGCCGCGGAAGAATCCAAGCAGTCTTCAGCAGTATTTGGGCAATTTCCTCGATTGTTGGTCCTGTGCTCGGCTCCTTTTTCGTGGAGGCATTGACATGGCGCTGGATTTTCTTTATTAATATCCCAATCGGTATTGCCACGGTTCTTTGCTTAATTCCTTATAAGGAAAAATTAGAATTTAAAAAGACGCATATCGATTATAAAGGTTTTTTCCTTTTTGGTATTTCGATTACGCTTTTATTATTAGCGACGAACGTAAGTCATGCTTCGTGGTATGTCGTAATTGGCTTAATTGGTTTGATTGTTTTTATTTTTGTGGAAAAAAAGGAAACCTATCCGTTTCTACCAGTTGCGTTGTTTAAAAATAAGGGGATTTTTTCAACGAATCTCTTTATGCTTGTGTACTGTCTTTCCTTTTTCGGAACCTCGAACTTTATTCCATTGTTTTTGCAGGAAGGCAATCATATGAGCATTTATAAAAGCGGTTTGATTTTGTTGAGTATTGCACTAGGCTGGATGTTTGGCAGCACGCCGGCAGGCAGGTGGATTATCCGTTTTGGCTACAAGACTTTATTTATTACCGGCAGTATCGTGACGACTGCGTCTGGCCTCGCCCTGTATCTGTTCATTGAGGATATTTCCTATATTGGCTTGTTCTTAATTTTAACGGTACAGGGAATCTCATTTGGCCTGTTATTTGCTACTGGAACGATTGCATCGCAGGAATTTGCCGAGTCGGAAATCAAGGGTTTGTCCACTTCGCTGCAAATGTTTTTGCGAAATATTGGCACCTCAGTCGGGGTAACGGTCATGGGCTTAATAATCAATCAAGCGGCAAGCATTGTCACCGGTATGCAAAATGTATTTCTTTATGCGCTTATATTGAGTGCGATTACCATTTTGTTAAGTTTTATGATCCCGGCCAAAAAAGCAGCAGTGGGGGAAGGGTAACATCTAGATAATAAAAGACATAATCATTGAAGGAACCAGTCGAAATGTCTTTAATGAGGCCTATTGAGGACAAAACTCGTGAAGAAACCGATCGAAATGTCTTTAAAAAGGCTTATTGAGGACAAAAACGATGAAGGTCCATGCCAAAATGTCTTTAATAAGGCCTTTTGAGGACAAAAACGATGAAGGGACCCGTGGAAATGTCTTTAA
>CAYNUT010000201.1:0-3237 GCA_964400595.1 uncultured Neobacillus sp.
CTTACGACCAGGATATTCCTCATCGGCAATTGTTATTCGAGATTATTCAATATCTCCTGATAGCGTTTCGTCGCAAGGTCGCTCGGCTCTCCCTTTTTACAGAAAGCAAAGTTCGCCAATTTACCATTGGGATTCTCAACAACAATTTTACCATCTACCAATTTGGACTTTAAAACATTTAATGCTTCTAAAAATCGAGTGTCATTTTTAGCTCTTTCATAGAAAGATAAAGCGTAAACATAGAAAAACAGATTATACCGAAAGAATGGGTATTCAACTTTCATGAATAATGTACCAATTCCATAATGGCAAGGGCCAAGAGGTTTGCGCGTTTCCCAATGGCTGAGTAAGGATTCCACTGCTTTATCAAGTCTCTCATCTTTATTAAAGAAAGGGGAAAATCTGAATGCATCTAAGGCAGCTAATGTTGTTCCAGGATTTGAAAAAGCCGTTTCCTCACCTCTGCCAAATTTGTATGTATTACAACGCCAACCCCCATCGACATGTTGAATTTCCAAAAGATGGTTAAAAGTCTTTATAAGCCTGTTGTCATTTGTATAACCCAAACGACACAAAGCTCTTGCAACATTAGCTGTATGACAAGGATAGATTGCACTTTTGGGCGCTATTTGAAATCGTCCGTCTTCTCTCCATAAACTAAGCATTAATTCACCCGCTTCCTTCATTATGGCAGTTGGAGTTGATTCCAACTCTGCAAGAATTAATGTACTCTCAAGAGTTGAGAATGGAGCGCCTTTGTAAATTCGCCTATCAGGAGTAGCCCATAAATCATCTCCATTGTCATAGCGTCTTGCAACAATCGCTTCTATGTCCAATTCATAACATTTTGTCAATGTCACTGTATTATTTTCATGTTCTGTATTCATGTCATTGCTGTATGTTTACTGCCCATGCCCCTCCTGATATTGCATTCCTGTTGTCTCAAGCGGCTGATGCTTAATTCCTATCAGCATCTCCTGGCTACCATTCTGCGATCCGCTTTTCATTCTCCTTACTTCAATCAAGCCTTTTTACAAATTCATGCTTAGAAATGCCAATTGCAAATTGGCACTAGCTGCTTCATGCTTTTGTATATTCCGACGAGCAGGTTGGGTTATTTGCTTACCGACCATTTACTCGATTAGCGCTTGGCTTTTATCTATTTTATTCATTCGTATAAATTTTTGTTTGTCATTCTGCAATTTTGGTATTATCGCCTTTTTTCTAATCAAAACTATCAACCTATGGAATAGCCATTTATACATTACCGGTTTGTGCGGGCTTTAGCACACATGGCTATTTCATTCATTCAATTTCTCAAGAGTAATGCTATTCTTTTTTTGATTGCAATAAATTATCAGGCGAATACCTCTAACTTCATATGATTCAGCATTTCTAATTGAATCAAATAACCCTCCCCATTCTGGCTCATTAACCCGAGTTTGAGAGAGATTACTAATTGTGATTTTTCCTTTTTTGTCAATCCTATAGTCGCCTGAAAAAGAGTTAGTAACTTTTATTCCAGAAATTTTTCCATTTGTCAAATCAGTTTCAGAGAAACTTACAGTTATATCTCCATTATTATGTTGACTCCAGGTGTTTTCTTCTGTTTTTGTAATAACCGTTGAAGTTTCATAGTTTTCATATGATATTACTTTCCAGTCACCTGTAATGTCATATATTACATCAATTTCGTTTTTGTCGCAAGCATTAATAAAAAATGCAACAACTATTATTAAAATCATTTTCTTTAGATACGATAAGTTTTTCACCATTAGTCTTTTATCTTGTAGATTTATTAATTGAAGTCAAGGCGGGGCAGAATGCTTGATTTAACCACTTAACCCCCCAATATTTTATACACGATATTGTCGGCTGGCATTGTATTTTATAACTCCTTCTGTTATTGATAGGATTAGAATAGCTTTTTGCCGTTTAAAATAGTAATTCCAAATTCTTTTGCTACACAACTCTGCTTGAAAGGATTGATTTTTTGAACCTTGCCGTCATAACTAAAAAGCGAACCTGTGTTTTTAAACCAGAAGGTTATTCCTGCTTTAACACATTGTTCCCGAATATCTAAAACCCAATCGTAATTACACACACGAGCTTCTCGACCTGTTTCACCACCTACGGTAACATGCTCAATTCCGCCAAGATAAGCAGATATGTCAATAGCGCCCAAAAGTGGTGCTGCTGCTATAAACCTCCTTTTAATGGGGTAGGATAGAAACAAAGGCAGTCGATAATCAGCTGATTCCTGATTTTCAATTGTGCACCCTATATTCACATTATCATATCCATCACCCCAATCATTTGGGAGAGAAATATTAAAGCGGTCAATGCGTTTAGTTATAATCAAAAAGTCAAGGTCAGGTCGTTTCTTTATCATTGCCCAAGCTTCTTTACGCCATTCATCAGCTTCAGCAATAAAAAAATCGCTTGCGAAACAAGTCGCAACAATCTTTCCGCTTTGAATTTTATCTGTGCCTTTTGTCGTTTTAGCTATCGGTTTATCAAACTCGTTCGTTTTAAGTACCTTGTTTTGTCCGCAACGTTTTGAGTAAGGGCCATAAAAATAGCAGTAAATGCAACCATCGCTTATCTTATAACAACCTGTCCACGGTTCCCAATTCATACTACTGTGCAGCCAAAGGTGTAAAAAACTCAATTAGATTTTCTTCCGGGTCCCTCAGGTGAACAACCCTCATTCCCCAGTCGGGCATATCAGTCGGTTCATTAATAAAGTTAATGCCTTTTGCTAAAAATGCCCGATAAGTATCATCCACATTCTCTACTTCAAAAACAACCAATGATTTTTCCCTATAACCAACCGGTTGTGTTTTTTCATCATTTCCAACAGCCGAAGCCATAAAATCAGAAGAGAAAATGGCCAAGCCTTCAATCCCGTCTGCCACTTTAAATGAGGCATAACATCCGTTTTCATCTCCCCAAACGGGTTCTAATCCCAATTGTTCTGTATAAAATTTAAAACATTTTTTGTAGTCTTTGACTAATAATCTGACGTTGCTGAATTTCATAAATATTCAATTTGAATTTATTTCTATTATTTTAATTAATGCTCCTTTTTTTACTTCATTATCCAGTTGTGAAACTTTTGCTTGCCGATAACGGTCACTTGTATGTGTCCGAGCGGGAGCGAAGGACAGGAGCGTACCTCGCGTACGCACGGTGGTGTGAGAGGCTCTCCCCGTCAGTATTTTCTGGCGGGGCAGT
>CAYNUT010000202.1:0-3154 GCA_964400595.1 uncultured Neobacillus sp.
TTAAAGTTGGTGATGGTGCTATTATTGCTGCTAACTCAACTGTAACAAAAAATATTGAGCCTTATGCAATATATGGTGGTAATCCAGCTAAATTTATTAAGAAAAGATTCAGTGATGAAAAAGTTGAGTTCTTACTAAAGCTTCAATGGTGGAACTGGGACGAAGAGAAGATATTCGATAATCTTGAAAAGTTAACATCCGAAGGCAGTATAAATCAGTTAATGAAATAATACATGGCTCAATTGTGCAATAGGGTATCCGGCATATGAATCAAAACTGGCTGACCCTAGAAAGGATACAATTCGTATTATTCTCTAGCAAAACATGAAATACAGAAGCATAAAAGGAGGTATTAGCTATGCTGATAGATAAAATCGTTGAATCAATATCGACAGTGCAGGGTGTAAAGGCTATTGCTCTTGGTGGTTCTCAAAGCAGGGGCGAAGCGGATATACAGTCCGATTATGACATTGGGGTTTATTATGATGCAGATACATTGGATATAACTGCCCTTGAACAACGTTTGAAAGAATTGGACGATGGTCATAAAGATGACCTATTAAACCCCCTGGGTCAATGGGGGCCGTGGATTAATGGAGGTGCCTGGATTACCTTCAATGATATGCCCGTTGATATACTTCTCCGCGACATAAAAGGAGTTGAAGCAGTATTGCAGGACTGCATTGAAGGAAACATAACAATCGATTACCAGTGTGGACATCCATTCGGTTTTGTAAACACCATTTACGCTGCCGAAACTCATTACTGTAAGCCACTTTGGCAAGATAAATCTGAGCCTCTTAACAGGCTGAAAGCTCTGCTTTACTCAAAAGGTGAATATTCGCCTCAAATGAGGGAAGCTGTGGTAAAGAAATTCTTGTGGGAGGCATGGTTTTCTCTTACTTGCGGACGTAAGGCAGCATTTAAGGGCGATATTAACTACGCTATGGGTTCAGTGTTTAGGGCGGTTTGCTCTTGGGTTGAAGTATTGTATGCCTTAAATAACCGCTACTTAATGAATGAAAAAGGAGCACTAAAATGGGTAGATGCTTTTGAAATGAAACCGATCGATATGGAAGTAAGAGTTAGGACTGTTTACAAGTTTTTTGCAGATGGGGATGCAGAAAAAGCTTATCAAGTTTTGGATGAGTTGCATGGTGAGGTTGAGGGTCTGACTAATGAAATACAACCAATTCCTACTGGAATAAGATAAGTCATCCAACTATGATATAATTATTTTCAAAGGAAGTGATGCAAATGATAATCAGTCAAAAGATTGCAGATACCCATACAAATAAAAGATAAAAATATTAATTTGTATGGGAGAAATTAAAAATGAAACAGAATAAATATGATGACAAAATGTTCTTTGAGAAATACAGCAAAATGGATCGCTCAACAAAAGGGCTTGCAGGTGCGGGCGAATGGAAAACACTCCAAAAGTTACTTCCTGATTTTAAGGATAAGCGCGTACTGGATTTAGGCTGCGGATTCGGCTGGCATTGTCAATATGCCATCGAGCATGGTGCCAAGGCCGTCACAGGAGTTGATATTTCCGAAAAAATGCTGACGGTTGCAAAAGAGAAAACAGATTCGAAAATTCGCTATATCCAGATGCCTATTGAAGATATCGCTTTTGGTGAAAACTCATTTGACGCAGTAATTAGTTCGCTTGCTTTTCACTATATTGAATCCTTTGAACAAATTGTAGAGAGGGTTTCTGGCTGCCTTATACCTGATGGAGATTTTGTTTTCTCTGTTGAGCACCCGGTTTTTACTGCATACGGAAACCAGGATTGGTATTATGATGAAAACGGAAATATACTTCACTTTCCGGTTGATAATTATTTTTTTGAAGGCAAAAGAACCGCAAACTTTCTTGGAGAAAAAGTGATCAAATATCATAAAACGCTTACAACCTATTTGAATGATTTGATACAGGGAGGCTTTGAATTAACCGGGATTGTAGAACCTCAGCCATCAGAATATTTACTTCATACAGTTAGAGGGATGGAAGATGAGCTTCGCAGACCCATGATGCTGATAATCTCAGCTAAGAAAAAATAACTTTCATCATAAAGCTCCAATGGCTCAGGTAAAAACTAAGAGGTTATGTTCTTCTTTATTGAAAAGTGTAACCTCTTTTTTTATTGTCCGCTAAACTAAAACTCTAAACCTTAAAATTATATTATAATATAGATAAACAGATTATAATTAATTATGTTCTTATATGGCGAAGCTTATTTACCTGACAAGGAGGAATCGTGTTATGGTAATTAAAATTAAAATATAATCCCAATAATGATAGATTATGAACTTATCACCGACATCATGTGGTGGAGAGTAAAGCGAGAAGCGAAAGGGAGTGACACTTTATGACAAACGAACGAGTATACAAGATGGCTTCTTCGAGCGTCTACCCGCTGCTTGTCAAAAGGCAAGCCTATGGAGAAGATTATGAGAAGTTGAAGATAGTTTTACTGGATTATGCGAGTAGCTTGAATTTTGAATAAAAAAGTAGCGATGTAACAAATAAAAATTTCGGAGGATCCAGTATGAGTAAAATATTGGTTGTATATTACTCTTATTCAAATACAACAAAAAGTTTGGCAGAAGATATAGCAATTATTACAGATGGAGATATTAGAGAGCTAATCCCGGAAAAAACTTATTCATTTACCTACAATGGCGCAACCAAAGAAGCAAGAAGTGAAATTGAAAGGGGGTACTGTCCTAAGTTACTGTCTGGAAATGAACCGATAAACGATTATGAATATATTTTTGTAGGAACACCTAATTGGTTCAAATCTTTTGCACCGCCGATATTAAGCTTTTTGCGTAGTGTTGATTTGAACGGAAAAACAATTATTCCGTTTTGCACTCATGGTGGTGGTGGATTTGGGCAAATAGAAATCAATATATCTAAAGAATGCCCTTACGCAAAGTTTTTACCGGGATTTGCGGCAACAAGTGATTATGATGATAAGCAAGTTCAAGATTGGATTGACGGAATTGAAATTTTGAGTAAATAAAACTCTAAATCTCAACTTGAAGTAAAGAAATTGACTATAATATTTGATTTATGATACAATTATTTGAACTTAGTTAATTAAAGGAGGACATTCTATCTATGTATTCTGTTCGTTTAAGATAA
>CAYNUT010000203.1:0-2969 GCA_964400595.1 uncultured Neobacillus sp.
AATAGGCGTTTTTAACTCATGGGAAACATTGGCAACAAAGTCCTTACGCATTTGCTCAAGCTTTTTCAGCTCGGTAATATCGTGAAAAACGAGCAATACTCCTTTCCAGACGTTGTTCGTTCCAATAATCGGAACCCCATAAACAACAAAATCTTTTCTTTCAATAATTAGAGGGATACTCAGCTGCTTACTGACCTTTTTTTCGGTTCGAAATACTTCAGAAACAAGCAGCCGAATTTCCTTTTGTACGATCACTTCATAATAAAGCTTATTTAAATAATCCATGGGGTCCACATGGAAAAGATCAATATACCCTTTATTAACCAGATTGATATATCCGCGGCTGTCAATCAAGATTAACCCGGCGCCCATATTTTCAATAAGCACCTTTAATCGGTCCTGCTGCATTTCTTGGGCCTTTACAAGCTCTTGGAGATTTTCTGCAAGCATATTTATCGAGGAACCAAGCATGCCGGCTTCATCTAACCGTTCGACATTTGTCCTTGCACGGTAGTTTCCTTTTGCCAGTTCAGTTGCCACATTTGTAGCAGCTTCAATCGGCTTTGTGTATCTTTTGTTTATTCTAATCGCGAGAAATAGAATAACGAATAAGGCTATACCCAGGCTAATTGTAACGCTCCAAAGAATTTCAATCTTCAGATGCTCATCAAATGAATTAATATAATCGCTTTTGATAAGCAATCCAAGTAAAAACCCTAATCCGACAAAAACTAAAATAGTGAAGATTATTAGGGTGATCAGCAGCCTTTTGTTAAATTTTTTCATTCTTTTTTCGGCTCCTCCAGCTTGTAGCCCAGCCCCCGCATCGTTTTAATGTAGGCCGGCTTTTTCGTTTCTTCCTCAATTTTTTCCCTTAAATGAGAAATATGTACATCAACAATTCTAGTATCGCCTGCAAAGTCATAATTCCAAACAGCACTCAGCAATTGATCCCGAGTCAATACCCGTCCTTTATTCTGTGCGAGATAAAGAAGCAATTCAAATTCCTTCAAAGTTAACTCTAAAAGGGTTTCCTTAAAATAGGCTTCATATTTTTTGGGATAAATCCTTAATTTTCCTATTTTCAGCAGTTCGTCATTTTTTCCTTCTTCTTCGGCTGCTTCAGTTTGAATCTGGGTCCTTCTTAAGATGGCTTTTACCCTTGCAATCACTTCTCTAGGGCTGAAAGGTTTGACCATATAATCGTCTGCTCCCAGTTCCAAGCCTAAAATTTTATCGAGTTCATCATCTTTTGCCGTCAGCATGAGGATTGGTGTCATAATTCGCTCTTGACGCAGCAGCTTGCATACTTCCATTCCATCCAATTTTGGAAGCATAAGATCTAACACAATGATATCGGGCGACTCATTCTCCGCTAAGCGTTTTCCTTCTTCGCCATCCATAGCTGTTATGACCTCAAAACCCGCTTGCTCCAGATTATATTGAAGCAGTGTCACTATGGATTGTTCATCATCAACAACAAGTACTCTATTTTTCATTTCAACCACCGCCAGTTTTTGTTACCTTCATTATAATAATAACCGTTGACCATTATCTAGTATTAGGGGTTGAATTCATCGGGCGACTTATTATCGAAATTTTTAACAAAATATTCACACTTTTCTTTAAGCTGTCTGTGAATTTTTTATATGATTAGGGTGACGCTGGTTTGATATATTTGAAAGGAGCTGGAATATGCCAAAACCATTTAAGGACAGAACTGAACCCGATGAACTCAGGATTTTACGGATTTTAAATATCCGGATGGAACTGTCGTCAGAGGATAAAAAGTATTTTTAAAAAAAAGAAAAAGGATTTGCCGGTGAAGTCCAGTTTGATGAATTGACAGAGAAGCTGCAAAGTGAGTGCCATGTTTTAAACGATTTGCTGCTTTAGGTTAATAACACTAAATTCCAGCTTGATACTGTGATAATTTACCAAGATAAAATTCACCCTTTCGAGGTAAAAAATTATGAAGGCGAATATCATCATGATCCTAAAGGTCTTAAATCACCCTTCGGCAAAATTCACCAGAATCCGCTTGTCCAGTTGAGACGCGGCGAACTCCTGCTCGATCAACTACAACAAAACTACGGTTATCATTTACCTATTGAGGGATACGTTGTTTACGTTAATCCCGAATTCACCTTATACAACGCGCCTCAAAACGAACCAGCAATTTTCCCAACACAACTAAACAAGTTTTTGAAAAAATTTGATATGAAGCCTTCAAAGCTATATGGCTGGCATAGGAAGTTAGCCGAAACTTTAGATGCACAGCATCAGAAAGAATCCCCCCTTGTTCCCGATTACGATTATAATGGGCTGCGGAAGGGAATAACCTGTGCAGCATGCCATTCATTTGCACCTACAGCTTTTTGCCGCGGAAAAAAATTGATTTGTGGGGATTGCGGGCATGTTGAGGACTTAGAGTCTGCCGTTTTGCGTTGTGTGGGGGAAATAAAGCTTTTGTTTCCCAATATGAAATTTACAACGAATGTAGTTTATGAGTGGTGTGGTGGGTTGGTGTCGAAAAAAACATTCAATAGGATATTAACAAAAAGTTTTAAAAGAGTTGGACATGGTAAGTTCTCCTATTATATTGAAGATTAATTTCGCCTAATTCATGAGGACTGAATTTGCTCGTTTTCCTATTCTCGGTCCTCATCAACAACTCATGAGGACTGAAATCGTGCGTTTTCCTATTTTCGGTCCTCATGAACACCTCATGAGGACTGAAATCGGGCATTTTCCTATTTTCGGTCCTCATGAACCCCTCATGAGGACTGAAATCGGGCGTTTTCCTATTTTCGGTCCTCATCAACACCTGATAGAAAAACTTAAAAATTTTCCAACGTTTTTCCGTGGATTTCTTCCAGTTTGTAAGGCGGGCAGACTTTAATCGTTCCGTTAATAACAATCTCTTTTTTCTCATTTGTTCCCTGCACGCTCACAACCACGATGTGCTC
>CAYNUT010000204.1:0-2957 GCA_964400595.1 uncultured Neobacillus sp.
GACAATTGGCATAGACTATGTATTAATAATTTTTAACAAATTAATACAGTGAATCAGTAAAGTAAGTGAATAAAATAAAAGGCTGCCGAAAGTTATTCGACAGCCTGGCTGTACTTTGTCTTCACAGCTTTTTTCTTACTATTACGATTGCATTATTTTATCGAGTAAGTTCTCATCAAATTGTTGCCCGCGCAACATGGCTATTTCAAATTTATATGGGGCTTTTTTATGATTCTTATCTTCACCGACAAACGGTGTTTCCAGGATTTTCGGAATCTCCATCAACTGCGGATGATGGACAATGTAATTGAGCGCCTTAAAACCGATATGGCCAAAGCCAATATTTTCGTGGCGGTCTTTCCTCATACCAACGGCATTTTTGCTGTCATTGATATGAAGCACCTTCAGCCTGTCCAGCCCAATAATTTTATCAAATTCATTCAATACCCCATCAAAGTCTTCCACAACGTTGTAGCCTGCATCATGGGTATGGCAGGTGTCAAAACATACAGCCAGTTTATCATTGTAGTTTACCCCGTCGATAATCATCGCTAATTCTTCAAATGATTTGCCGCACTCTGACCCTTTTCCCGCCATTGTTTCCAGCGCAATCTGCACCTGTTCCTTCCCGGTTAATACTTCATTCAGGCCTTCGATAATTTTTTTAATCCCGGCCTCCGTTCCGGCACCGACATGTGCGCCTGGATGGAGAACAATCTGCTGTGCGCCGATTGCTTCTGTACGCTCGATTTCCGAACGAAGGAAACGAACGCCCAATTCAAATGTATCCGGGTTTGAGGTATTGCCGATATTGATGATATAAGGGGCATGGACAACAATTTCTGAGATTCCGTTTGTCTCCATATGCCTTCTTCCCGCTTCAATATTTAAATCTTCAATTTTCTTTCTTCTTGTATTTTGCGGTGCGCCGGTATAAATCATAAAGGTATTTGCCCCGTATGATACTGCTTCTTCACTTGCAGCAAGCAGCATATCTTTACCGCTCATTGAAACATGGGAGCCTATTTTCAGCATTCCCTTCCTCTCCATTCCTTTGTTATTTTTTTCTCTGATTTAATTTTCGCTGGCGCTTTTTGATTTTGTCCATTTCCCATTGCATTTTCTTTTTATAGCCCGGTTTAACCTTATTTGGCTTCCGAACCAACGATTTAGCCAGCTTATCGACTTCATTTTCTTGCTTTACCCGCGTTTTTCTGCGGTTACGGTCATCCAGTTCGACAAATTCCTTATTTCTCAGATCAACATTTTTAAATTGAATCCCCATCTTTTCTAAACGATTCAGAGCATCTTCATCAGACAAGTCATAAATAGTGAGCGCAATCCCGGTATTTCCTGCCCGCGCCGTCCTGCCGACCCGGTGGATATAAAAATCCAGATCGGTTGGAAGCTCATAATTAATGACATGGCTTACCCCTTCAATATCAATTCCTCTTGAAGCAAGGTCAGTGGCAACAATGTATTGATATTCCAAATCCTGAATTTGCTTCATCATTTTTTTCCGTTCCCGGGGGTTTAGATCACCGTGAACCCGTCCTACCTTTAAACCCTTTTCATATAAGAAGCCAGCTAATTCTTCGGCCATTTTTTTCGTATTGGTAAAAACGATGGCTAAATAAGGGTTGTAGGCAAGCAGGGCATCGTAAACAATTTCTTTTTTATTGCGATGCCTTGATGGCATTAAGTAATGCTTCAGGCTTTCAACTGTTTTCCTTTTCGCATCTACCTGAATGGTAACCGGATTTTCCATGTATTTTTTTAAAAATGGCTTCAGCTTTTCGGGTATGGTCGCAGAAAAGACAAGCATTTGCAGGTTTTCCGGCATTCTTGCTGCCACTCTGTCCAAATCCTCAATAAAGCCCATATCGAGCATCATATCCGCTTCATCAACGACAAGGAATCTCCCGGTATGGACAAAGAGGGCCTGCTCATGGACTAGGTCATAAATTCTTCCCGGCGTTCCAACGACGATGTGAGGCTGGACTTTTAATTTTTCAATCGTCCTCTGTTTATCTGTACCGCCAACATAGCATCTGGTCACAATCGCCTGCTCAGGCTCACAGTGCTCTGTTATTTTTAATATTTGATGATAAATCTGCGTGGCTAGCTCTCTTGTCGGAGCGGTAATGACAGCCTGAACTTCCCTTTTTTCAGGGTTTATTTTTTCAAGGATAGGCAAGACGTAGGCAAGTGTTTTACCGGTCCCTGTCTGGGATTGGCCAATGGCACTCTCCCCTTTTACAACTAGTGGAATCATCCTATCCTGAATTTCTGTCGGCTGGTTAAATCCTACTTCATTTAATGATTCTAAAATAAAAGACTGAAATTTAAAACGTTCAAATAGATTTTCTTTCATATAATTTCTCCTTATATCATAATCCCGTATCAACGGTCCGTTTTTTCTTATTTAGAAATTGCTGCCCTTTTCCTTTCCATCCTGTAATTATAGTAAAGATTATCACAAATCTCCAGTTTCCTATCAATTTTTACTTTAATTCTGCTTTTTACTATAAAATTAATCAGCAGTCATGAGTATAATACCTAAAACCAAAATAGGTTAAATGCATATCTTAAAGCATGAAGGTTAAAGAAAGGAGGTATGAAAATGCAGCCAAGACCAAGATTCCCGATGCAGGGCGGTATGGGGCCGGGCCATTTCGGCGGCGGAGGTCCGATGATGGGACCTGGGCAAAGTCCATTTGGCGGCAGAGCTCCGATGATGCGGCCCCCCAGTCCATTTGGAGGTAGAAATCCAATGATGGGGTCGATGATGGGAGGACCCCAAATGAACAGGGGCGGGGGCGGATTGCTTGCCCGGCTGTTTGGCAGAGGAAACCCGGCCCGCGGATTAGGCGGGATGCAGGCAGCAGGAAGAGCAGCAACAGGCAGCGGGGGCGGGCTCCTCCAATCTTTAAGTAACCAGGGCGGCCTTACAAACA
>CAYNUT010000205.1:0-2880 GCA_964400595.1 uncultured Neobacillus sp.
GAGTTAAACCATTTAACTTTACCGTTTTTCATGTAAAAAAATCCTCCTATTGGCTTGCACAAAAGCCATGTGTAAAATTCACCAAATTACAACGTGATAGCTTTACGTTCATTTCCTTATCCAAACATCGGTTAAAACTTTGAACAAGCTTATAATATAAATCTAATCTCGTGCAACGGCTGTTTAAAATTTATCACTTTTTGACCTATATGTCAAGGAAGGGTCAAAGAACAAAAATCTACACAATTCTACAAATCTCAACGGCATCTAAATAAAAAGTCTATCACTCTTGCGTGCGTTTTCCAACAAAGGGATATCCCCATTTATAGATTTGTCATAAAATATCGAAAAATATCGTGCTTATACTTCCTTTCCTGTATCTATTTTTCAACATTTCCACTTTCGGAATTTGCGGTAAACACAATATTCCGATCGATTTTTCCTAAACGGCATTTGATTCCTTTAATAATGTCCTTCACCAGCAATTCCAAGCCGATAAAGGTTAATGATGGGAAATCGGCAAACAGCTTTTTAACTTCCCATTTCAATTCATTTTTTCCGCATATACTATGGCGGTTGATTTTGTCAACCTCTTCTTTAATTCTTGCCATTTCCGCTTTTTGCTTTTCTGGCGGAAGGAGGGCAATTTCATCTAACTGATAAAGGAACTCCACCGATTTTTCGATTTTGAGCGCCACTTCATCATGCACTTCCTTCGTGATGATGTTATGCCTGTATTTAAATTCGTTTAATTTCAAGGCAGAGTCATATGTTGCGCGGACAATATCCTCTCGTGTCATTTTGTTTGTTTCATAGCTGAGCATGTTTTTCCAGGACGGTTGCTTCATTGCCTCGCGGAAGTCTTCCAGCTTTGTACAAAACTTTTTATAACCGTACTGTTCTGGATGTTCAAATGCCGGACTTCCCGGGTCAAGGAATGGTGATAGCGGCGCAACAAAATATGATATGCGCTGATCCAAACCACATTCTTTGTGAATAATTTCACAAAAATCGACATTTCTCATCGCGCTGTCGTAATCTTGATTAGGTATTCCCGTCATGAAGAATAAATCAATTTTTGCACAGCCATGTTTAAGAGCATATTGAAGCATTTCAATCACTTTTGCATTTGTGCAAGGCAGCTTTCCATTATACTTGCGAATATCCTCATCTGCTGATTCAAGTGTCAGCTCAATGCTGTATTTCGGCATCGCTTTATTCAGACGATTAAAAAATTCTTCATCAGCATAATTAAATAATTCAAATACAATTTCGTTCTTTAAGTCCATTTTTTCTAATCCGCTTAGGAATTCATCGACATATTCCTTCCCGCCCTGCCGGATATCGTTCAGCAGAAAAATGGGAGCCCGGGTAAACCGCTGGATAAACGCAATATCTTCGAGCATTTTTTTCGGCGACCGCATGACCAGTTTTTTTCTGTTACAATTCAGCTCATAGGCATCCCTCGAGCCCCCGCAGATTAAACAGTTGTACGTACAGCCCTTTGATGTTAAGATCGCTGTGTTCGGATATTGCAGCCAGCCTTTATATGGAAGCGGATCTAAAAGATTAAAATATTTAAAGACAGAACGAATGATATAGCGGTAGCCGGGATGATCAAATTCATCTAGACTATCTGGTACGTATGTCATCTCATTATAGTAGCGATGATCCCCTTTTTTCCAAGTGAGATTGGGGATATCGAAAAAGTGGTCATCCTTTTTCTCCAGTTTATTCAAAAGCATTAGAATCAACTTTTCTGTTGTATCGCCGCGTACTACAAAATCAATGCACGGGTACTCAATAAGTTCTTTATGAAAATAAGTGCTCGATAAGCCCCCGAACAAGACAGGAGTATCAGGATGAAATTTCTTAATGATTTTTGCCAGTTCTACACTGCCGTGGGCATGCGGGAGCCAGTGAAGATCAATCCCAAACGCCTTTGTTTTAATTTTCCTGATTTTCTTTTCAACATCAAAGTCCGGGTTTAATAGCATTCTATTAGCGATATTAATAATCTTCACCTTTAATCCAAAACGCTCTAAATAATCTCCAATACTTGTCAATCCAATAGGATACATTTCAAAAACCGGTGAAGAAGGGACAACATCGCTGATTGGACCGGTAAATAACATTTCCTTACGAAAATCATAAACCGTAGGTGGATGCAGGAGCACCAAGTCATACATCAATGAACACCTTCCTAAATTCCTTTATTTATCTACACCTTTATAGTAGTACACTTTACCACTCTAAAGGTGCAGAATTTATTACAAAAAAACGATAATTTCCAAAATATAACAATCGCAACATTTTTAACGTTGCTACAGAAAAAACCGAAGAAATTAATTCTTCGGCATGGCAGATATTTCTTCATCCTCTTTAAACCTATCTAAAATATTGAGCGTATCAACTAAATGGTTATTGAATATTTGTCTGGCCACGGCTAATAGTTCAATAATCATCGGATCCTTAAGTGTGTAAATAACCTTATTCCCTTCCTTTGTTCCGGAAACAATGTTTTTAGCTCGCAAAATAGTCAACTGCTGTGACACGGCAGAGCCTTCACTGCCAGCAAGGGTCTGGATTTCATTTACACTTTTATCTCCCTCCGCCAGCAGCTCCAAAATGCGGATTCTTAAAGGATGGGCCAATGCTTTAAAGAATTCCGCTTTAAATTGCTGAATTTCAAGCTTCAAATTTTCCACTCCAATCTTGATTAAAGGCTGTGTTATACTTGCCTGTTGATTTGCGCTCCAGGCACTTCGCTTTCCGCGGGCGGTTTTCGGGGAGCCTCCTCGTCGCTGAAGCGCCTGCGGGGTCTCCCCTGCCCTGTACTCCCGCAGGAGTCTCGCGCCTTCCGCTCCAATCAACATTTAT
>CAYNUT010000206.1:0-2808 GCA_964400595.1 uncultured Neobacillus sp.
TTACCATTTTTAAAACCTTTCCTTATTCAATTTGATAGCTCACCTATAAGAATCCCGCGGAATTTTATGATAATCCCGCCGATTTTGCCATTTATTCCGCACATTTTTGAGATAATCCCGCGAACTTTCACTCGATTTCCGCGCAAATCCCCATTAATTCCGCGAAACCCTTTAAGTTCCTACTCTAGTGGTATATTTCTCTTGCATCCCCTATATTTCTACGATTTACCATGCTACTTTTAACAAGCAAATGATACTTGCGCTATAATGAGCAATATAAAGGTGGTGAAAATGGATGGATATACATGTCACCCATTCTTTAATCTCGGTCGCTTCTATCAAGCAGCTTTTAAATCGTTATGCTATCGGTGAAATTACCAGCTGTCATTTTTTAACGAGGGGCTTAAACGATACATATGTCATCACGACCCGCTCGGATAAATATACTTTCAGAGTCTATCGTCATGGCTGGCGGAATCAATCAGACATTCTTTTTGAATTGGAGGCTATCAACCATTTGAGGCGGTCGGAATTCCCTGTTTCTTATCCTATCCGGACCCATGATGGTAAGTGGATGAATGAAATAGAGGCCCCTGAAGGTCTGCGGTACGGTGTTCTATTTACTTTTTCGAGGGGTGAACGGCCGAACATAAATCCTGAAAACTGCCGCTTCATTGGCCAGGCGCTGGCAGACTTGCATCTTAAAAGCGATGGATTTTTTTCTCCTCATAAAAGAAGTTTTGACCTGGATCTGGGACATCTTTTGCTTGAACCGACAACAGCGATTCAAAGACATTTGGATTTCACTGCAAACATTTACATTCCCAGTGAGCTGGAATGGGGTTTCTGCCACGGTGACTTTCACAATTTTAATATGCATATTGATGGGTCGGAACTTGAGATTTTTGATTTTGACTGCTGCGGTTTTGGGTTTCGTGCCTATGATGTCGCAGTATTTTGGTGGAATTTGAAAAATAATTATGCTTTCCAGGAGGAGGCATGCTGGGATCAATTTTTAAATGGGTACCTTAGTAAGCGAAATCTGCCAGATGTAAAAAGCCTGCCACTTTTTATTTCGGTCAGGCGGATTTGGCTCCTGGGCACGATGCTCGAAAATCAGGATGTCTGGGGAACACAGTGGATTAACCCGGCCAATTTAAATCGATTTCTTGCGGATTTGCAAAAGGATTGTGAACAATTTTGTTAAAATTGTGGATATTATCTGATATTTTGTGGATAACCACCATATAAATAGCGTTATCCACATGGGGATAAGTCTCTGAGGGGGAATTTTAAGGTGTGAAAGTTGATAGGTAACGCCGGACCGCATTATCGCGAATAACTGGATACTCCACCGGCCTTTCCACCAAAAAAGCAGTGACATTTCACTTCACATGAAATTCACTGCTTTTCTATTTTACCAATCTGGATAACTCAAATAAATCTTAGTGATTTCCTTTGCCTTTTTCAAACTGCTTTTCTTGGCCTTCTTGGTCATGCTTTTCTTGACCTTTTTGGTTACGGTTTTCTTGACCATTTTGTCCTGCTTGGCCGCGCTTTTCTTCAGCTTTTTGCTGCTTTTCCTCGGCTTTTTGAGCGGCTTGCTGCTGTTTTTCTTCAGCTTTTTGAACTGCAGCTTGCTTTTTCTCTTGGCCTTTTTGAGCTGCTGCCGGCTGTTTTACAGTTTGTTCAGTTGTTACTTCAGCAGTGTCCTGTTCAACCTCAGTTCCTGTTTGCTCCACTTCGGTTCCAGTTTGTTCAGCCTCTGTTCCTGTTTGTTCCACTTCTGTTGCTTCCTCGCCTTTTTGCTTCTTGTGGTCTTTTTTATGCTTGGACTTTTCAGCTGTGGCTTCATCGTCACCTTTGGCTACTTTATCTTCAATTTTATTCATTTTTTCAGCAAATTTAGCATCTTTTTCTTCAAGCTTAGCAGCCTTTTTCTCTAATTTGTCAAAAGACTTTTGGATGTTTTTCATGAGTGCCTGTTGCGCTCTTGGGTTTTTCACATGAGATAGGGCACCAAGTAAGGCATCAATGTTATGAGCAAGCTTGGTCTCGACTGCACCAGTTGTTTGGTCTTCACTTTTATCGCCGGCTTGATCTGATTCTTTCGCTGTATCTTGGGAATCAGCCAATTTTCCATCCGCTTGTTCCTGAGTGGCGATAGCATCTTTTAAAACCTGTGCTGCTTCGTCAGTTTTTCCATCAGCATATAATGCGTTAGCTTCAGCAATACGTTCAGAAGCAAATTCGGCTAAAAGCTGTGCCTCTTTATAATCATCAAAAGTAAAAGCAAGACGGACTTTTTCAGCCATTAATTTTACAAAGTAGAAGAAATCTCCAGGTACAAGAGATGGTGCTTCTGCTTTCTCTTGGTCAGTTCCTTCGGTATCAGCATCTTCGTCTTTTGTAGTTTCGTCAGATGTTGCAGTAGTGTCGTCTGTCGTTGTTTCGTCGGATGTTGCTGTCGAATCGTCTGTTGCTGTTTCATCAGTTGTTGCTGTTGTATCTTCAGCCGCAGCCTCTGTTCCTTCTGTTTGCTCTGTTGTAGATGTGGTTTCGTCGGTTACAGTTGCTGTCGAACCAGTTTCAGTTGTTACTGCTGAATCAGTTCCTTCAGTGCCGTCACCATTTGCGAATACCGCACTAGCACCGAAAGAGAAAATTAGAGATGAAGCAATCATACCACTTGTTACCAGATGTGTAAGTTTTTTAGAGTTCATGCCTTTTTTTGCCTCCTAAAATGTATTTCTAGTAAACATTACGAAAGGGGGCTATCATTTTGTGGAGGTAGTTTTAAAAAAATAA
>CAYNUT010000207.1:0-2660 GCA_964400595.1 uncultured Neobacillus sp.
AAATGTAATCCATAGGTAAAACCAGCACAGGTTGCGTTAAAATCAAAAGCACCGGTCTGTCGAATATGAAAATGCGCTTGTATTTGGCAGGCTACACTTGGAAAAACGTAGTCAGGTGTAGTCGTTGATACCAGAATACAATCCACGTCGCTCAGGTCTTTATGATAACGTTCCACTAAATTTTCAATGGCTTTGAAAGCTAATGTAGAGGCATATTCATGATCAGCAGCAATTCTCCTTTCATTCATACCCGTTCTTTGTACAATCCACTCATCGTTTGTATCTACAATTTTTTCTAAATCATTATTGGTAAGTTTTTTTTCAGGAACATAGGTACCAATCGCTGTAATTCTTGCTTTTGATCGCATTCGTTTGTCTCCTTTACGAATTTTATATCAGGTACTATAATTAGATATTAGTACCTGATACTAATCACTGTCAATCATTTACCATGAAAATAATAGGAATTAAAATTTTACTTGTGATAATACAAGGAGAGAGATTCATGTTCAATACTCAACAAATTAAAGAAGTTATTCCACATCGTTTCCCCTTTTTATTAGTTGATCGTATTAGTGAAATAGAGGAAGGAAAACGTGCAGTCGGAATCTTAAATGTTACTGCAAATGAGGAATTCTTCAATGGCCACTTTCCGGATTATCCAGTAATGCCAGGTGTTCTAATCGTAGAAGCATTAGCACAAGTCAGTGCAGTTATTATGTTAATGAAAGAAGAAAACCGAGGGAAGATTGGTCTGTTTGCGGGTATCGACCGCTGTCGTTTTAAAAAACAAGTTCATCCAGGAGATCAGTTACGTCTTGAAGTAGAAATAACAAGAGTTCGTGGTTTAATCGCAAAAGCAAATGCTGTGGCCACAGTAGAAGGAGAAATTGCTTGTGAGGCAGAAGTTACATTCGCTCTCTTCGACAATAAAAAAGCCTAAACTAGAGAATGGAATTAAATATACCAAACAACCTCTTATTGTAAGTCAAATAAGAGGTTGTTTAATATTATAGAAAAACAAAGGGAAATAAAGGATTTCTAATATCCTTTATCATTGACGTCCCCAAATGTAGAGAATGATCTATATTCAATCTTTTATAAATATAATCCAAATCTCTTTAATTCAATGAAAATACTTTCTAATCGTTTTCCTTTTTCTGTTAATGTATATTCCACACGAGGGGGAACCTCCGGAAATACCTTTCTTTCCAATATCCCATGATCCTCCAGTTCCTTAAGGCGTAGCGAAAGTGTTTTTGGACTAATTCCATCCATTGATTTCAATAGCTCACTGAATCGCATTGTTCCTTCGATCAGCAGATCCCGAATAATTAAAAAGGTCCATTTAGTTCCGATTACGTCAAGTGTTTTAGCAATAGGGCAAACCTCACCTGGTGTTCCTTTGGTCAGTATGACAGGCTCCATAACACTCATCTGAAACATCCTTCCTAAAAAATTTTTAGATTAATTTCCACTATCATATCAAAAAAGTATACTTTCGGTAACTTTATGAATTATTTATCACTACTTCCTTAAATAAAGTTACTGTATTTATAATATTGATAAACCTATTATTCCATTACATTCTTGAGGAGTTAATCAGAATAAGTGAGAGAAATCCATCAATCAAAGGGGGAGAGAAAAAAGATGAAAAATATACTTATTATTAACGGACATCAAAGATATAGTACAGCGGAGGGTAATTTAAACCAAACATTAATGGACAAGATGGTCAGTTTATTAAGTGAAAAGAACCATATAAAAACAACCATTGTTCAAAACGGATATAAAATGGAGGAAGAACAACAAAAGTTTTTATGGGCTGATATTGTGATTTACCAAACCCCTATTTATTGGTTCAGTGTTCCAGGCTTATTGAAGACGTATATGGATGAAGTTTATGCTTATGGTTTGTTTTTTAAAGGTGCTGATCAATATGGAAAAGGTGGATTACTAACCGAAAAGAAATATATGTTTTCGACCACCTGGAATGCTCCAGAAAACGCATTTAATGATCAAACTCAGTTTTTTGAAGGGAACAGCCTTGAAGATGCATTAAGCCATTTGCATCGCATACAGAAATTTATTGGAATGAAACCTTTAAAGAGTTTCACCTGTTATGATGTAATCAAAAATCCAAAAGTTGAAAAATTTGTATTCAAACTTGAACTACATCTGAAAGAAGTATTGAACTTTTAATCTAGGAAGTAAAATCACAAGGAGGTAAAAACATGTTAAAAGGTAAAAAAGTTGTGATTATCGGCGGAAGCTCGGGGATTGGTTTTGAATCAGCTAAACAAGTAATAGCCGAAGGAGCAGAAGTTATTATTGCCAGCCGTTCAAATGAAAAATTACGGAATGCAATCGAACAACTAGGCGATAAAGCTACGGCTTTTATGCTAGATACAACACAAGAACAGCAAGTTCAGTCTTTCTTTGAAAAAGTCGGCCAATTCGACCATCTTGTGGTGAGTGCAGCAGAAACATCTGGCCGATCATTTCTCCAAACAGATACAAACCAAGCCAGACAACTGTTTGAAAACAAATTTTGGGGTCAATACTATGCTGCTAAATACGGTGCTCCGAAAATTTTACCAGACGGTTCGATTACTTTATTCTCTGGGGTAGTTGCCTACAAATCGATGGTTGGTTCGTCC
>CAYNUT010000208.1:0-2637 GCA_964400595.1 uncultured Neobacillus sp.
GCGAATCCCGATACAAACATCGAAATGCCCAATATGGTGTTCCCGATGGTTGCGAGCAGTCCAAACATCGTTCCTTGATATTCCTCGGGGATTTCCTTCATGAGGATCGTATCAAAGCAGGCATTCCCAATCCCGCCCATAAAAGCCGCACCGCAGAATAATAGAAAGGCAAACACGACGAAATGGGTTCGGCTTAGTAATACGAGAGATGTTCCTTCTAGCATTAAACAGAGCAGCCCGGTAACCAAGAAGTTTTTTCGCAGGCGGTTGGCAATCGTATAGCTCAACGTTAAGCCAATGCCTAACGCACCATAAAAAAGGCCGACACCGGCATCACCCAGATGGTACTCATTGACGGCGTACACACTGATGAGGACATTATCAATTCCGTTCATGAAAGCAATTAAAATCTCACAGATCAATAGGATTTGCACGGGAACAGACATCCAAATAACCCGCTTAAATACAAACCATAAGGTTTCCTTTTCAGGCATCTTTCCTTCCACAACCTGTTTACTTTCTGGGAAGGTAATGGTGGAGATAATGGCTGCTGCTCCCAAAAAGGATGCGGCATTGAACCAAAACGTGACATGGGGGCCAAAAATAGAGGCCACGATTCCGCCTGAAAAGGCCCCGCCAATTAACACAATCCCAATCAATACCTGTTCCAGGCTGTTCACTTTTACGAGATTCTCTTTTTTTACAAGGCGGGGGATCGCCGATTTTCTTGCCGGCCCATAGATGGCTTCGCCAGCAGCTAAAATAAAGGAACTGAGATAGACAATCCAAAGATCTTCTTTGCTGTGAACCAATAAAAAGGACAAGGCAAAGACAATTCGAATGAGATCGGTTGTGATTAGTATGGCTTTCCGTGGGAAGCGGTCTGCAAGCCTTCCCCCAATGGGGCCAAAAACACCAAACGGCAGCAGCCGGATGGCTAATGTCATGCCTACAGCAAAGCCTGAGCCTGTTATCTGCAGCAGCATCGCCAATACTGCCACAGAACTAAATCGGTCGCCGATTCCATTTACAACCCCTGCTAAAAATAACTTCTGATATTGTTTTTCTTGCCTGACCTGCATAATCATCACCTTCTTTTATATTTGTCTAATTTTATATATATCTAATTAGTTTGGTAAAAAAATTTGGGTGCCGGTTGACACCCTTTTATTTCAACCACCATAATTCAACAGGGTTTAATTCATATTGATTATTTTCGCGATACATATACTGGCACATAATCAGCTCGCGTCTTAATGTCGCATAATCCTCATGAAATTGCTTTAAATATTCATTAATTTCTTTTTCCTGATAAACCTTCCCGAATTCCAATCCTTTGGCCATATGCTCCAGCACAACCAGCTTTTTCTTCCGCTGCGCCGGATAGTTCTTCAGTTTCCCGTCCTTAGTGAAGAAATTTTTGATAATCTCCGCCCGTTCTTCGGTTTTTACCTCCATTTCCATACTTGCTTCACCTCTCGTGCCAGCCGCTAAAATGGCTTTCGCACTGCTTTCAAGTATTTTTGTGTTAAGAGAAAAATAAATGGTGTTCTTATCCCGTTGTTCCTTTATAAGTCCAACATCCCGCAGCTTTGCTATATGATGGGTAATGGTTGGAGGCTTAAGCCCCAGCTTGCCGGCAATCGCCTGGCCATGCAAAGGACCCTGCTGGAGTAAGGCAATAATCCGAATCCGGGTAAGGTCGCCTAGTGCTTTATGAAATTCAACAATTTTATTTAATTGCATTTTGCATACACCTACTTTAATGGTTATCTAATTAGATGATAATTGAATCGCTTTTAATAATCAAGGGGTAAAAATGAAAAAGTAGCTATGCTGTATTAAGGAACAGCTTATTCACGTCATGAATAAACTGTTTTTACGGCAAGTGGATATTTTCAAAAAAAGGTGATGCAATTTAAAGGGAAATTTGCTGTATATTTTGGTATTTCATAGACAAGTAGCATAACTGGAGGGAAGGAAAGCTTGAAGGTATATCGTGTGAAAGGGTCCCCTGATCATATTGTAGAATTATTGGAAATGACGTTAGATGGAAAAGTGAAGGTTAGAAATATCAACGATAATGAAATCATTGAAATAACACAACAAGTCTTTGAAATGGTATTTGAACCATCAAATTACTCATTTATTGCACATGAAAAGGCAAGGACGCAGCCGAAGAATCAAAAAATCACGCAAACCGACATTGATGGGGTGTTAGAAAAATCCCAAATGGAGATTGTTGAACTTTTTGGCAGGTGTACAGTGGTTGCTGTGCAGCTGCCAAATGGCTTTATTATAACAGAATCAAATACCAGCGCAGATGCCGCATCCTATAATAAAGATGAAAATACCCGAATGTGTTTAGAGAGAATAAAAAATAGAATACTTGAATTGGAGGGTTACAAGTATCGAAGTTTATTATTGGAGTATTTGAAGGGCTAAAAAAGAATCAGGCCAGACTCCCATTACAGAGAGTTAGTGGGAGTCTGACCGTTTTCCTCGATTTTTGCCTCCAATTTTTCACTTAAAAAGGTGGATCCTAGAATCAGGATGCCGCCAATCATTTGCATCACCGTCAAGCTTTCCTTTAAGAAAATGGCTGCAATGATGACGGCGGAAATCGGATCGATATAG
>CAYNUT010000209.1:0-2610 GCA_964400595.1 uncultured Neobacillus sp.
TCCAATCATTCAGTGATTTTGCTGGAAAAGACTGATTCCACAATTCTTCCAAACTCCTCAACCCCTTTCCCGTTTTTACAATAAAATTAATTTTCAATTAATTTTATTGTAGGATAGATTACCAATACTAGCAAACATAAAATATCTGTGGTTCTTAACGACCACTAGAGCCAAATTTCCTCCAAAAATTTAAAAAAGCAATTTAAGATAAAGCAAAAGAGACAGCATGTGCCATCTCTTTTGTCATTTTATAATAGATAATTATTTTGTATTTAAAATTTAAAATCTGAAATCATTTTCTGAAGTTCCAGTGCAAGTTTGCTTAATGATTCTGCAGAAATAGTGATCTCCTCCATTGAAACCAGCGATTCTTTAGAGGAATTGGCTACTCTAGATGAGTTCTGCAATGAATTTTTTGCTATCTCTAGCAGCTCTTGTGCAGTAGAAGAGATTTCATCTGTACTTATGGACAACTGTTTGCTTGCAGCTGATACTTCTTGAATTTGGTGATTTACTGCTTCTATCTCAGTTACAATTGTGCCGAAAATATTTCCGGCTTCTTGTATTGCTTTTGCCCCACCCTTAACATGTACGGATCCTTTTTTCATAATATCGACAACTTTGGAGGTATCTGCTTGTACCTCGTTGATAAGACCAGTGATTTGTTCTGCGGATTCTTTTGATTGCTCAGCCAATTTTCTAACTTCATTTGCAACCACTGCGAATCCTTTGCCATGTTCACCTGCACGTGCTGCTTCGATGGAAGCATTTAATGCCAAAAGGTTCGTTTGTTCTGTGATGCCTGCAATCACTTCCGTAATCGTACCAATTTTCTCTGAATGTTCAACCAGCCGTGCAAGAGCGGCAGTGCTGTTTTTAACCGATTCTTGCATATCATTAATTTTTTGAACGGATGATTGTATGGAGTGATTTCCGTTCTTCGCTTGTTCTGAGACATGAGAAGCACTCTCTGCTGCATATAAAGAGGATTCTGTAATTCTCATCATTCCACTGGCAATTTCCTCAAATGCTTTGGAACTATTTTGCAAGCTTTCCAACTGTGTTTCAGAACCACTGGCAATTTCTTGAACAGCATTAGTTATGTGCTCAGTTGCTACACTCGTTTCGTAAGCACTTGCATTTAATTGTTCTGAAGCGGAAGCAACTACGCTCGTGCCATTACTAACTTGGTCTAACATTTTTCGAACTTGGGAAAGCATTGTGTTTAAATTATCGCCCATATCTTTAAATTCGTCATGCGTCTCGATGGTTATATTTTCCGAAAAATCTCCTTGTGCCATCCGATTTGATAAAGTATTTACAAGTGCGACATGTTTCGTAATATAACGGCTATAGTAAAAAATAATAAAGACAATTAATATAATTGATATGATGCCTATTATTATTATGGTATTTAACAATGAGTGTAAAGGAGCGGTTAATTCCTTTTCAGGTATGACAAGGGCAATGATCCAATTCGTCATCGGAATTTTATTGTAATAAATTCTATTAGTTCCCTTACTGTCTTGGTAAACATCATGCCCCTTCTCCTGTTTCAGCATTTGAGGTGCCAGTTTTCGAAGGGATGCGTTTTTATCTTCCATTATTGATGTTGTGACTGATCCATTTTTGCTAGCCATATACTTGCCTGTACTATCCAGCAGCATAGCCCATCCATTTTGGCCTACTTTTGTTTTGTTAATAAAATTTTGCATGGTTTCAAGATTAATATCGGCAGTTGCCATCCCTCGTAATTCGTTATTATTTTGGTAAAAAGGAACAGTAGTTGTCGCCATTAACACCTTTGTCGTTTCATCATAATACGGATCGGTAAAATAAAAGGGCTTATCATGAGATAATCCGATCTTGTACCAGTCTTGAGATGGATAGTTATAACTTGGGTCATTGTAGGATTCGGTAGCAGCTATTTTGTTGTTTTCCCCATGATATACATATGTAGAAAAGAATTTCATATTAGAATTATACATATTTGGAGCGAAGAAAACTCCAGAACCAAACGTATCGTTGTTTATCTCTAGATTCTTTCCGATTAGGGAGTGCAATTGGTCTAAATTATAAAAGTCACTTTTTTCAGATTCCATCGTTTTAGCAATAGATTGTGCCACTCGGGCATGGGCAGTTAAATTTGATTCTACTTTATTAGTAATACCCATTAATTGCTGATTCATTTTTTGATTTAACTGTTCATTAATACTATTCTTTGAATTAAAATAAGTGATGCCTCCTATACTTATAAGTGTTACTAAAAGCAGAGGAAGAATGAGAAAAAAGGTACGAGATCGAATACTGCGAAATTTCATAGATAGCCACCTCTTAAATATTTATTTAATCGTTTTCATTATTATACTATAATAAAAGAAAGTTCAATATCTAAATTTATTAGGTTGCAATTGTTTGGTAATTGGTGTATATTTGCTAATTTCTCTAAAGCAACCTCCTGAAAAAAAATAAATAACCGCTGCCAAAGCAGCGGTCCAGATTGTCGAGAAAGGGCATTTTCTCGGCAATTTTTTATTATGTCAGAATCTAAACAAAGATTTTTATAACAATTTTATTGATAGTCTCTGCTAAATGGCCTGTTGATTTCCG
>CAYNUT010000210.1:0-2604 GCA_964400595.1 uncultured Neobacillus sp.
ATGTATCTAAATGATATATATCTTTTAGATAGGTGTGAGAACATTATTGAAAAGTTATAACGCTACAACATATGCAATATTAGGAATATTAACTACTGAATGTAAATCTGGTTATGCCATTAAACAGTGCATTGATCAGAGCTTAAATCATTTTTGGAAAATTAGTTATGGACAAATTTATCCAACTCTAAAATTAATTGCCCAAGAGGAATTAGCAGAAGTTTGTACTTCATCTGGACATGGAAAACCTGATAGTAATGAGTATTATTTAACCTCGAAGGGATTAGAGGTACTAAAGAATTGGTTGGAGAAACCAATTGAACATTTACCAACTGAGCGAAATGAAGTTTTGCTTAAATTATTTTTTGGTCGCTATCAAGATCGAGAAAAAAAGGTGTTGCTTCTACAGAATTATAAGCAAGAACTTGAAGAACGTTATCAAACCTATATATCTATTGAACAGGCTATTATTAATCACAAAGATAACGATGAAGATTCAATATACTGGCTGTGTACATTGGATTATGGAAAAAGAACTACCAAAGCAGCGATAGACTGGTGCGAGTTTACTCTTAATAAATTTTAAAGGCAGGGGAATAAGTGATGACCAACCACATTTATACCGGGCGTTATACGATTGAGAATACAGAGGATATTGTCGTTTTCATCATTGGAATGAGAGTTAACAAGCGACTCGCAATTCATAAGTGGTTACCAGTAGCTACAGCCATGCCTGGAATGATTAAGGAGCTTTATACAAACAAAGATGAGCTAGGATTTTTATCGATGGAAAGTTATTTTGGAATGAAAACAACTGCCATAATCCAATATTGGCGTTCAGTCGAAGACCTGCTCGCTTATGCTAATAATGAAAAACATTTGACTGCTTGGAAAACTTTCAACCGAAAAGTAGGTAACAATGATGCAGTTGGAATTTATCATGAAACTTATCAAATAAGTAAGGGTAATTATGAAGCTATTTATGCAAATATGCCTCACTATGGCTTAGGAAAAGCATTGAACCATATTCCCATTACTGCAGATCGTAATTCCGCTCATAAACGACTTAAAAAACAATAATTTAGTTTTTTAAAAAGCACTTTATTTTAAATTCAATAAGGTGCTCTTTGTAAATTTTAGTACCTCATTTACTTATGATTCGGTTCAAGGCTATTGATGCTAAATTAATTCTTAACTATCTGCCTCGATTGCTGCACAAAAGTTAAAAAAACACCCTTCAACTAACCTGCCCGTAAGTGGAACAAGAATAAAAGATACATTTTAAAAGATCCAACAAAAAAAGTGACTATTTCAGCCCCTCTTAATTAAATCAGTTCAAGAAATCTTTATAACCTATGATAATTAGGAGATTTCGTGTTTTTGTGATACACTTTATTTACCATTTGATTTACTGTTCACATGTTCCCCACTCATGAGTGAGTGGGGTTCCTTGTTTTTAAGATAAATAAAAAAACAGACTCTAAAATAGAGCCTGTCTATATCAGACATTGTTATTAAGCTTTACGAACGTTAGTAGCTTGTGGTCCACGTTGACCTTGTTCTACTTCAAAAGTAACTGCTTGACCTTCGTCTAATGATTTGAAACCTTCGCTTTGGATTGCTGAGAAGTGAACGAATACATCGTCTCCAGCTTCGCGTTCGATGAATCCAAAACCTTTTTCTGCGTTAAACCATTTTACTTTACCTTGTTCCATGTGTGTTTCCTCCTGCTGTGTGCTTTTGCACACAATATGTTACTATCCTTGCTACCAGTGATCATTAAGACGAAAAGTTCTACTAATACTATCCTTTACACCGAACAAAAATAATTCTTCCTTAGAATACCATTTTTCGAAAGTGTTTGCAAGTTTACCATCCATTATGTGAATTTATAGGGGTAATGATACGCTCACCCTTTTAAAATTAAAAGGAACTCCAATAAGTATCATCGTACGATGCGATTTCAGGATTAAACCGATGTATAGATTTATATGTACGAATTAGGGCTTCCTATACCGCATCATCTGCCCCAACTCTTTCCCTTAGAAGTATAAACGCCACCTGGTATGCCTAATGGATATAGGGTTTCAATAGTGAATTGAATGCATGATGATCCCCAGACTGAGCTTTGATAAGTTCTTCATGTTTCGTCACGACCCACCCCCTTTATCTATCTACTTATTCCCCAAAGGATAGGAAATGGTTCATTTTTTCGCAAATTTTTTCTAAAAAGTTCTAAAAAAAAAGCCACCATTAGGCCGTCGTATTTTATAGTAAATTCGCTTTGAGAAAAAATTTTCCTTCTTGAAGTAACCTGTCCCGTTACTTGAATAAGTAAAAAGCGATCCCTTGTTTATTAAAGCATCGCACCCGTTACTTTAAGAACAATTCTTCACAAACTTTTAGCCAATTACTGTTACTTAAGATAAGGCAGTATTGAAGCTAGAATACTCAAGATTATTCCTAAAATAATCGAAGTAATCACCCAATACAAACGTTTAACCCACTTTTTCGCTAATTCATCTGTAATAACTTGGTCTTCATCTAGTTTTTGAAATTCCTTTTTAAAACGATACAACTGTAGAGGTCCTAACAACAAACAAA
>CAYNUT010000211.1:0-2597 GCA_964400595.1 uncultured Neobacillus sp.
AGGGCGGGGACCCATTCCACTAAGGTTACAACTGTCATCACAAAAAGAGCTGGAATGTACGCTTCCCGATTGGTCTGTTTCATTTTTATCCAACCTACCACTAAACCGGCTACCAGCAAAATGAGAGCTGGAACAAAATAAGGGAAAATGGATTCTCCATGTTTGGCAAAGTTTACGTATCGTAAATAGATGAGATCAAAGAATCCAAAGAGAATAAATACAATCTGAACAGCATTCCAAAGGGATACGGATTTAAAAATTCCTAGTCCAAAACGATGCACTGTCAAATAAGCAAAAAAACCCAGCTGGCTTACTAAACTAAAGAGAAAGCCCATCCCAATTAGCCAAATAAATGCGGAAAGTATATCAATTATTTTAAATTCAGTGAAATAGGGCTGAAACTCATTCCATCGAAGAATAAAACCAAATATAGCCGTCGTAATTCCGCCTATTAATAATGTGGTCATGAACAATTTTACCCAATTACGGCTAGTCACAATACGAACCCCCATAGTTAAAAAATCCATTTATTTTGATTGTATCAATCCAAAATTGAAAAATCTATCTTTTGATGAAGTTAGATGTATAATCCTTACCGATTTTCTTCATCCTACATGTAAGGATTCTTATGTGAAAGGAGCTTGGAAATGAGAGTAAAGGGTATGATGCTCCTCCTCCCTATTATGATGTTACTCGCGAGCTGTTCTCCGAACGAGTCAAGCAGCAGCGGGCAGCTTGATTACGATCAAACGAAGAAAATGGTTGTCGATATTCTTAAAACAGATGACGGCAAAAAGGCCATTCAAGACGTGATGTCCGATGATAAAATGAAAGAAAAGCTTGTTATGGATCAAAAGGTTGTCTCCGACACCATTCAACAAACTCTTACTTCCGATAAAGCAACAGAATTTTGGAAAAAAACCTTTAGCGACCCTAAATTTACAAAAAGTGTTGCCAAAAACATGCAAAGTGAGAATGAAAAACTATTGAAGTCGCTGATGAATGACCCCGAATATAGAAATATGATGATTCAGGTTTTTAAAGAGCCTGAAATTCAAAAAGAGATGTCAGATGCTCTTAAAAGCAAAGACTACCGTGAGAATCTTCAGAAGGTCATTACAGAAACAATGGATAGCCCTTTATTTAAAGTGAAAATGCAAGACATATTGATGAAGGCTGCTGAGGATATGAAAACAAAACCTAGCGGCAAAGGCGGTCAAGAAACAAGCGGGGCATAAAGGCCATCTATCTGAATAAAGAAAAGAGCCTCTCCACAGTAAAATGGATGAGGCTTTTTTCATTTATTTTTTTAGCTTGCTTACAACTTTTTCAGCAATTTCTAAATAAATTTTTCCAAGCGTATGGTCTTCCTGATAAATGGATGGGGCAAAGTCGTTGTCATTCCAGTCAGGTTGAGCAAGAGGCAACCGTCCAAGAATATCGGTATTTAACTCTTCAGCTAATTTTTCACCGCCGCCCCTGCCAAAAACATATTCTTTTTCGCCTGTTAGTTTGCTTTCAAAATAAGCCATGTTTTCAATGATTCCGAGGATTTCATGCTCGGTACGCAGCGCCATCGCACCTGCACGTGCCGCTACAAAGGCTGCAGTTGGATGTGGGGTTGTCACAATAATTTCTTTACAAGCAGGGAGCATCGTGTGAACGTCTAATGCAACGTCCCCAGTACCTGGAGGTAAGTCTAACAGCAGGTAATCCAGTTCTCCCCATTCAACTTCGCTAAAAAAGCTGTTAAGCATTTTTCCTAACATAGGTCCACGCCAAATAATCGGAGCATTGTCTTCGACAAAGAAGCCCATCGAAATTACTTGGACGCCAAAGCGCTCAACAGGTATGATTTTTTCACCACGGACGACAGGTCTTTTGGTAATTCCCATCATATCAGGTACGCTAAACCCATAAATATCAGCGTCAATCAGCCCTACTTTTTTCCCTAAGCGAGCTAAGGATACGGCAAGGTTAACGGAGACTGTTGATTTCCCAACACCACCTTTGCCACTTGCTATGGCAATGAAGGTTGTATTTGAATTTAAGAGGTTGTTCTCGTCAGCTGCGCCATCTGCATGACGATGCTGCGCTAAAACTTCTTCAGGTAATTCACTAAAACGGATGCCTACAGTTGCTGCTCCCGCTTCCTTTAATAGATTAACGATTTGCGTTTGTAATTGCAGCTGTTCGGATGTACCAGTTTTGGCGATTAATACTTTTACACTAACATGGTTCTTTTCTTCTTTTATCTTTATTTCTTCGATTGCTTGTAAATCAGCCAGTGATATATGTAAAAATGGTTCTTTGAGGCCTCCAAGAACCTCACGAATTCTTGCTTCTGTTATCATCTAAAAAAACACCTCACCAAATGAATTCGATTACATGTTCTAGTATACCATAACAAATTAATGAAACAGTTAAATGAAATTGTAAGAAAAAGAAATAAAGAGGGTGTCCCAAAAGTTTTAGGTGCACCCCCTTTTTAATAATAATCGCGTTAAACTAGTCTGTTGATTTCCGCTCCACGCGCTCGCTTTCCGCTCCAATCAACATTGCGGAAAAATTATCATGAACTTTGTACATATAATGGT
>CAYNUT010000212.1:0-1024 GCA_964400595.1 uncultured Neobacillus sp.
CAATGAAAAATTATTTGATTTTATTTGGAGTTGTTATTGTATTAAGTTTTACGTACAGTTTCTTTTTAATTAATCAGTTTGTTTATTTTTTAAGTATGACTGTGGTTCTAATCGTCTATTTGTATACAGCACTTTCACCTATTATATTTTCGAACAATATTGCAAAAATAGAGGCATTTATCCTTAAAAATCAAAAGAAACCTTTTTATTACTTTTTTTATGTGTTTGCGAATCATCTGGATCATCATGTTGAGGATGCCATGAAAAAGGTATTGGGAAAATATAAGTCCCCAACAAGGCAGGCTCATTTTCTTGCCATTTATTTTTTATATAAGCATGACATGGAAAGTGCAAAAGCTAATCTAGAAAAGATTCAGCCTGTAAAAAATCGGGATTATTATCGAGCTTTAATTTATATAGAGGAAGGGAACTTGAACGAAGCTCTTTCTATTGCAGACTCTATCCCATCAAATTGGATGAAACACACAATAAGCGCGGAGGTTTATCTTAAGGAAGGCAAACAGGATCAAGCAAAGCCATACGCAAAGCAGGCATTTGACGAAACAAGAGGCCTGCAAAAGTATACCATATATAAAAATTTTGAAAAATTGCTCGGCAGCCAATGATTGAACCTGATAGGATGATTTAAATTCTGTCAGGTTTTGGAGAGTTTTATTTTTCATTCTAGGGATTTCTTGTGTTTGTTTTTAATGGAAGAAGCTTCATGAATAGCAAACCATTTTTTTCAAAACCTAAGTAAAAAAGGTGGTGGCTATTTATGACTATTATGGTCGTTATTATTGCAATTATTTTGGTTGGAGGATTAATTTACTCATTTAGGGTTGGCAGAGCGGTCGATGTAGCTAAAAGCGATTATGATGAAGAAATTCATGCCAATGTTAGAAGAAATCCGGTTTTATTAAACCCTGTTTTTCTTGCCTATATTATTGGAATTGGGGCAGCATTAATTTATATTGTATATCATGTAATAAGGTAAAGGATTGAAAAGTAGTCTGACCATGAC
>CAYNUT010000212.1:1034-2387 GCA_964400595.1 uncultured Neobacillus sp.
ATCAAAATCACCAAGCAAAATATCCGGTATTATTTCCATTTTTCTTAAATGCCCCTTTTTACAGGAACGTGATAACTCATTTTATTCTTTATATTGCTAAATTCCTGTAGTGATATAATAAAGGAAATTAGGAAAGATCTGGGGGATTAAAATGTTTGGTGTTGAATCAGTTATTGATGTCATGCGAAAGCGTCATTCCATTAGAACATTTAATTCAGAACCGTTAACAGAATCCGATTTGAAGTTAATAAATGATTTCGTAAATCTGGAGAAAAATCTAAGCGGACCCTTTGGGAAGAAGGGCCGTATGGCGCTGATTCCAGTGACCAATAATGTCACTGATAAGGGAATCAAGCTTGGAACCTATGGGTTTATCAAAAATCCCAAAGCCTATGTGGTTGGGATTACCAAAAATGATCGATACTCTTTAATGGATTTTGCCTACTCCTTTCAAAAATTGGTTCTCTATTTAACAGGGTATGGGCTGGGTAGTTGTTGGATGGGCGGAACCTTCAGCCGTGATTCGTTTGAAAAAGAAATAACCCTTGAAAGCGGAGAGTTTATTCCATGTATTACGCCAGTGGGCTATCCAAATGTGAAGCAGAGGGTATTTGATAAAGCGATTCGGTATGTAGTAAAAGCTGACAATAAAAAGCCATGGAACAAGCTATTTTATGATGGAAACTATATTTGCACCTTGGAGAGGGAAGCAGCGGGAAGCCTGGAGATCCCAATAGAAATGGTCAGGCTTGGGCCATCGGCCTCCAATAAACAGCCGTGGAGATTGGTGTTATCGAAGGACCGGAATTCCTGTTATTTTTTCATCGAGCATACACCAAACTATAGTACGAAATTAGGCTATGAAATGCAGCTGCTGGATATGGGAATTGCCATGTGCCAATTTGAACTTGCATGCAGGGAAATAGGCATTGATGGAAAATGGGATGTTGAGGATCCCGGCATTCAACTTCCCAATGAGCTGACAGAATATCTTGTTAGCTGGAAAATGAATTCGTAATCAAAACAGGAATAGTAGTTCAAGAAGACCGACTTCGATATGAAAGATCGGTCTTTTTTTAACCCCATATGGTGGTAATTCCCTTGAAATTCATGAGTTCGGCTTGTTATTGTAAACCCCATTAGTCACATTGAAATTTCTATGATTTGGAAAAATCAGTATAAAATAATGGTAGACATTTTTCGAGATTTTGGTCAGCTGCCTTTTTTTAGAGGGAGTTGTCGTGAAATGTTTTCGATTCTCAGTATCAAGGAGAGGAAAGCTATTTTTGTCGCGATGAAAATAGATCTAATCGACCGATAGGCCCCAAAAAAAGAGGTAATGGTCGATTAGAA
>CAYNUT010000213.1:0-2299 GCA_964400595.1 uncultured Neobacillus sp.
ATTTTCGCTCCAGGCGCTTCGCTTTCCGCTTCAATCAACTTTGATAAAAAATCAACAATGACCTTTAACACAGCCTAAAAGAAAAGAGAATATAAAATCGACTTTGAGAATTGTCTAGCTTCAGCGCCATAGCGGTCTTCACTCTCTGCCCTGCGATAAGTCAACATCGAATCGCTTTGATCTTCGTGTTTCCTTTATCACAGTTGGAGAGGCCGCTGACCAGGGCGCTTGCGCTTTTCTCATTATGGGGGTTTAGAGTGTGACGAGCCGTAATATAGTAAGGCTGTTTTGGACCACTTTGTTAGTGGGCGGTGTCACGACGGCTATCGTGGGTTTTATTGTTCGCTGGGATCAAATGCAATCATATGTAGTTGATTTACAGTTTGGTGAAATTCTTTCAGCAGTAGTCTGGTTCATTGTAATGGGCTTCCTATTCAGTGTCATCAGCCAAATGGGCTTTTTTGCATATTTAACGATTCACCGTTTTGGGTTAGGAATTTTTAAATCTGCTTCACTTTGGAATGCGGTCCAGGTTGTCCTCATTCTATTTGCCTTATTTGACCTTGTTTATTTACGTTATGATGCTTTTGCAAAAACAGGCGATTCTTTTGTTCCATATATGCTTCCGGCTCTTTTTCTTCTCCTTGTTGGTTTCATTGTGGCGTGGATTAAAATGAAAGAGACAAACAGGCAGGCCTTTATCCCGGCGTTGTTTTTTATGATTGTCGTAACCATTGTAGAGTGGGTTCCTGTTTTAAGAGAGAATTCCAAACACTGGCTTTATCTTATGGTCACTGCTTTAATTTTTTGCAACGCTTACCAAATATTAATGCTGCATAAATTAAATGCCCGTTCCGAGCAGGAAAGGCAGGAAAAAATAAAACAAAGGGCTGTTGGTGCTCCTCAAAAGAAAATCACAAAAAAACCGTCCATTTAATTGGGCGGTTCATTTTTTTGAAGAATACCCCGGGATCAGTGTCCATACGCTTTGGTTTTTATTAATTGATTTCCTTTGTTTGAACATCGCCGTTTGCAATCATTTCCGATACTGTGACGAGCTTGAGTCCCTTTTGCCGAATATCCTGCAAAATCAGCGGTAATGCTTTTGCTGTTTGTTTCGCGGAATCCGAAGCGTGAAGCAGCACAATATCCCCCTTATCTGCTATTTTTACATTTTCAACAATCTTGGTAATGCCGGGATTTTGCCAATCCTTTGAATCAACCCGCCAATGAACCATCGTAAATCCATATCTTTTGGCAATTCTTAATGCGCGCTCATCAAAATGGCCTGTAGGGGCCCGCAAAAGTTTAATTTCCTTCACATTTAGTTTCTTAAAAACTTCTTGGGCTTTTGAAATGTCCCTCCCGATTTTTACATCCTCCACATCTCGATAGTCCAGATAATCATATCCGAGCATGCCGATTTCATACCCCTCTTTTACGATACGGCTGACTAAATCCGGATGCCTCTCTGCCCATGATCCAGATAAAAAGAAGGTAGCGGATTTCACATTTTCCCTTTTTAATGTATCTAAAATCGGCTCTGCCTTCTCATCCCCCCAGCCAATATTAAAGGTAAGTGCCAGATCCTTTTCCCCGCGATAAACAGCTTTCGGGCCTTCCTTTGTTGAAAAAACAGGCATCTGTGCAAGATTCTCCATGTAAAGAAACCACGCAGTGAAAAAAGCAGCTATTAAGATTAAGGTAATATTTTTCAAAGCTTTCCCATTTAAAACAAAAAAGAAATTCATTAGCCCCACCTCGTCCAAACTCTCCTTGTCTCAAACCTATGCGAGGAATTTTCATATTATGATAAAAGAAATTTATTATAAAATTTCTCCAGTTGGAAAAGACTACTATAACTACATATTTCGCTGGAGGTTTTTCAATGTTTGGATTACTAATCAACGAAAAAGAAGTAAAAGAAATGGAGTACCTGATTAAGAGAGAACTGGATGAAATCCTGTTTGATTTAAAGGACGACCGTATTGACCAAATTGTCAAAAGAGCGATGGAAGAAAGGTATAAAATATTATTTGCCTTATTTAGACGTGTTGCCCCGCCAAATGAATGTTTAAAATATATGAGGAGAGGGAATAAGCACAGAAAAAAAGGATAGAATAACTTTTTTTGAAATTCCCGTTGACATTATACTAATATCTTGTTATATTAATAAACGTCGCTGCTGACGAAAAAACAACATTAAAAAGTTGTTGACATTTCAAATTGCAGATGATATATTTAAAAAGTCGCTTTTGAGCGATAGAGAAAATTGATCTTTGAAAACTAAACAAACAAA
>CAYNUT010000214.1:0-1079 GCA_964400595.1 uncultured Neobacillus sp.
GCTTATTGCCCTCTTATCTACAGTTGGCAAACCTAAAGCTGATGTAATGAAAGAACGGATAAAGGATATCAATCCTGAGTGTGAAGTTATTGCTTTAAAAATGTTTTATACAGATGAAACGTACGAAGAGTTCTTCAGCTATGGTCTAGACTTTGTTGTGGACGCATCTGATACTATTGTTTATAAAATTCACTTAATGAAAGAATGTTTAAAAAGAAATATTCCGATAATCTCGAGTATGGGAGCAGCTAATAAACTCGACCCTACCCGCTTCAAAATTGTCGATATTTCTAAGACCCATACGGACCCTATTGCCAAGGTAATCAGAACGAAATTACGGAAGGAAGGCATACAAAAAGGCATTCCAGTTGTTTTTTCTGATGAGAGCCCGATTGTTATTCGCGAGGATGTTCGTAAGGAAGTTGGGAACGAGCAGGCAGCCATTCGCAAGGCAAAAATGCCGCCGTCATCTAATGCCTTTGTCCCGTCTGTCTGTGGCTTAATCATGTCCAGTTATGTGGTAAGAGAATTGCTAAAAGATATCAAAATTCACCGAGTTTCGGATGAAAATACATCAAAGAGCTCTAAACTTTCTTAAGTTTAGGGCTTTTTTTATGTTAATTCTTCCTTTTTAGGGGGGGATTTTATGTCTATCAGCGAATTTTCCAGAACCTTCATCGAATTATAAGCTTCTATCCGCGAATCAAACAATGAACTGATTCCTCTCGCTATAATCAGTCTTAAGTCCTATAAATTTTTCCATCTACAGCCGTTTTAGTAACATCCTTCTAAATTGATATAATCATTTTGAAGAATTTCCTAAAAGTGCGGAAAATTTTCCCACAATAAGTTAAAATGTATAGGGGTTTAAGAGAGGAGAGAGAATTTGGAAACAATTGTTGAATTGAAAAATGTCACCAAAGTAATTAAAGGAAGGACGATCATTGATAACATCAGTTTTCAAGTAAATAAAGGCGAGGTGTTTGGCTTTTTAGGGCCAAATGGCGCTGGAAAAACGACCACAATAAGGATGATTGTCGGTTTGATGGGGATGACATCTGGTGACATCATGATTAGTG
>CAYNUT010000214.1:1094-2268 GCA_964400595.1 uncultured Neobacillus sp.
CTTTGAGGACGCTGTAGGTCATCTTGGTGCTATTGTTGAAAATCCAGAAATGTATAAATTTTTAAGCGGCTATCAAAACTTAATGCATTATGCGAGAATGTCAAAGGGAATTACCAAAGAAAAAATTGATGAGACTGTTAAATTAGTTGGGTTAACTGACCGAATTCATGAAAAGGTTAAAACATATTCTCTAGGAATGAGACAAAGGTTAGGACTAGCACAATGTCTTTTACATGATCCTGAGGTCTTAATTCTGGATGAACCAACAAATGGTTTGGATCCTGCAGGAATAAGAGAAATTCGTGATTATTTACGCCTTCTGGCTAGAGAAAAAAATATGGCAAATTGATTGATGTTCAGTTAGTTCAAGAATTTGTTCATGGAAGTGAAGGTACTTACGAATTTGAGGTTGTTCCTAGTGAAAGAGCAATTTCCATCATTAAATTGAATTTTCCTGATCTTGCTGTAACGAGTTCGAGCAATGGGATATCTGTAGGGGTATCAAAGGAAGAAATCCCACATTTAGTGAAATTGTTTGTTGAAGCAGAAATTCAAGTATTTGGAATAAAAGAACAAGCGAAAACACTTGAAGACCGCTTCCTCGAAGTTACTTCTGCAAAGGAGGCAGTTGACCGTGTTTAAACTAATCCAAAATGAACTAATGAAAATTTTTAGACGACCTGGAACATATGTAATGATTGCGATACTAGTCGTAATCACTTCTATTGCTGGTGCGTTTACTAAGTACGAACAAAGAGGGCAAGATGCAAAAGTTAATTCTAAATGGGAACAAACCTTAAAAGAAGAAAACGCTGCATTGAAAAAGCAATATGATAATGCTCCTAACAAAATGGTGAAACAGAGTTTTAAAAAGGAAATAACCATTAATGAGTATCGGTTAAACCACCATATTCCGCCTCAGACTGGGTATAATGTTTGGAGTTTTGTGAAAGATATTTCAGGGCTTCTTTCGTTAGCTGGATTATTTACGATTATCATAGCGGCAGGAATTGTCGCAAGTGAGTTTAACTGGGGAACCATCAAGCTTTTACTAATTCGACCGATTAATCGCAGTAAAATTTTAGCTTCCAAATATATATCGGTAATCTTATTTGCTTTCTTGATGATTGCCATCCTATTTGTTTATTCAACTGCGCTTGGTGCTATCCTCTTT
>CAYNUT010000215.1:0-2215 GCA_964400595.1 uncultured Neobacillus sp.
GCCTTGGTGCCATTGTGGCAAAAGCGGAAGTAATCTCAAAAGGAATGTTCGCTGCTGCTGCTTATGCGGTTGCAAGAATGTCTGATTCCAGTAAACCTGGAGCATCTCTGCTGCCATCCATTGAAAAACTTCATGAAGTCTCAAAATACGTAGCCATTGAAGTAGCCCATACTGCAATACACGAATGAATTGCAAGAGTAGATATTCAAGATGTTGAGAATGCTATTGAAGATGCTATGTGGAAACCTGAGTATAAAGAAATTAAGAGTGTAGGTATTTGGACAAAGATTAATTCCTATGCATATTAAATAGTTAAATAAAATGCCTGTACTCCTGGTAATTGATCGAAATTTCGATATTCCAGGCAGTGACAGGCATTTTTTGTAATCAACTAGGTTAAATGGACCAATCTTTTTTTGGGAAATCTTCCATAAGTAAATGAGTGTTTTTTCTTGACTAGTTTCAACGTCAAGAAGAGGAGAACAGGAAAACTAAAATCATTGTTGAATTAAAAGATGCTAAGCCTATGTAAAGGAATTCGGGGAGAATAGTATTAGAATGTGTTCAGATGATTGTAACAGTGGATTATAGTAGCTATAGTGCAATTTGGATATAATAAAAAAGCAAGGAAAGAAAGCAATTTTATCGTTTACTTACGTTGTCTAGAAATGATTTCTTATTTTTAAATGTAGAATTAAGTATGATGATACGAAGTAAACATTCCGTGTTGAAGTTATATGATAACTATAATTAGGGGGAAAATGTGTGTCAAACACAAACATAACCAAAAAGTTGACTTTAATATCCCTAGTATTAATGATTTTTACTTCTGTTTATGGATTCAACAACATTCCAAGATCATTTTATAAGATGGGTTATGCCGCTATTCCTTGGTACATATTTTCAGCCATAACCTTCTTTGTTCCTTTTGCATTAATGGTAGCTGAATTTGGTTCCGCCTTTAAAGAGGAAAAGGGTGGTATCTACTCATGGATGGAAAAATCCATCGGTCCAAAATTTGCATTTATAGGAACGTTCATGTGGTATTTTTCTTATATAACTTGGATGGTCAATGTCGCATCCGGTATGTGGATTCCGGTGTCAAATGCTATCTTTGGACAAGATACAACACAAAGCTGGACTTTATTTAATCTTCGAGGACCTCAGGTTCTAGGGGTTTTAGGAATTGTATGGATTCTTATAGTAACCTATACATCAACAAAGGGTCTGGATAAGATTAAGAAAGTAACCTCTTTAGGTGGTACTGCAGTCTTGTTATTGAATGTATTTCTTTGGGTTGGTGCAATAGCAGTACTTATAGGTAATCATGGACATTTGGCACAGCCGATTACAGGGTTACATTCATTTACTCAAACACCAAATCCTAAATATGCAGGAGATATTATTGCTTCGTTAGCATTTGTAGTATATGCCCTCTTCGCTTATGGTGGACTTGAAGCAGTAGGCGGTTTAGTGGATGTAACAGAAAATCCAGAAAAAACGTTTCCGAAAGGAATTCTTTTATCTGCAGCCATAATCTCTGTAGGGTATTCATTAGGAATACTATTAATTGGAATATTCACAAACTGGGCATCTGTAATGGGTATAGCGAATGTTAACCTGGGAAACGCTAGTTATATAGTTATGGCCAATTTAGGCTACTCAATGGGTACCGCTTTTGGAGCAAGCCATGCTACAGCTACGGCTTTGGGATTTGGGGTTGCAAGATACATTGGACTTTCAATGTTCCTGGCACTGTCCGGTGCGTTCTTTACCTTGATGTTTTCACCGTTAAAGCAGATGATTGAAGGAACACCTAAGAGATTGTGGCCTGGAAAAATCGGTGAAACAAAGAATGGGCTGCCTGTTAATGCTATGTGGATTCAAGCTGCTATTGTTTGTGTAATGATCGCACTAATCGCTTTCGGTGGAAGCACAATGGCCGCATTCTTTAACATACTCGTTTCGATGACTAACGTGGCTATGACAATACCGTATGTATTTATAGCACTTGCATTCCCGTATTTTAAGAAAAAAGTGGAAATTAATAAGCCGTTTATCGTATATAAAACGCAATTGAGCGCAAATTTTTGGACAAGTATTGTAATTCTAATAGTTGGACTTGCAAATTTCTTCAGTATCGTACAGCCAGCTTTAGAAGGGGATATGCAAACAACCATTTGGAGTGTGGCTGGACCCGTTATTTTCTCAGTTG
>CAYNUT010000216.1:0-2090 GCA_964400595.1 uncultured Neobacillus sp.
ATTCTTCATTCTGATGATACAACTCGTTTCAACAAAGCCGTTGAAAGTTACCAAGCGAACATGGAAAGTGTATTTTCTCAGGAACGCGACTGTAACAAGCTGATTGGCGAACAAAATATTTTCAGGTACTTGCCGCTCAGAAATATAGCTTTACGCATTTATCCCGAAGATGAATTATGCGACGTACTTATGATCCTTGCTGCTGCCAATATAGCCAGAACACCTGTTACATTGAGTATCGCCGAGGAAGACCCGAAATTGGAAATCCTTCAGAAGGGAATTAATAAAGAGTGCATCATTAAGATTCAGTCGGACGATGAGTTTTTGAATGACATTGATCAATACGAACGGATTCGCACCTGCAGGAGTCGGCTTCCATACGAACTTTACAAACAGACTGCTCATCTTGGTAAATATATTGCTACGGCCAAACCACTGGTGGAAGGAAGAGTAGAGTTACTTCATTATCTGAAAGAACAGAGCGTTGCATTTGAATATCACCGTTATGGAAGTATAACCGATGCTATTGAATAAAATTTAAACAGGCTTTTAGATTGGCTAAACTTTATGCATAGCTCTACTAAATATTGGGTGAGCCGTTTTTCTTTAAAGGAATGCTCTCTCCGCCAACCAAGAAAGGGTGCAAATCTGCTGATTTGCACCCTTTCTTTTATATACTAAAATATAAATTAGGGAATTCTTTTATTACTCAACTTTCAAGCTACCTATCACCTGCGAAGTATATACCTGCTCAATATTCGGGTAAGCCGTTTTGTACTGTTCTTTAAGATCTTCGGCAAACTGATAAGCACGGTATTGCGATGATTTCACAATAGGTTCTTGGTACTCCATGAAAATAAATGTACGATTTACATCATTGTAATGCAACGTAAAGGTAATGTAAGGATAGCTTCCATCAGCATGTTTAACCATCACTCTCTTAAATGTACCCTCAATACCATTATAGCCATACTTGTCCGGATAAATAAAAACAATTCCTTTTGTCTCATCCAATTTTTCGCCTTCGGTATATACAAACTTGTACCCACCACCAACTTTTACAGGAATGGTTGCAAGCATTTTTTCTTTCAGTACCTTTTGGTTATCTGCCGTCATATTATTGCCAACGACAGTTGCATCTAATTTTGATATAATAATATTTTCTGATTTATAAGTTACCGTTACATTTAGAATGTATGAATCTCCGGATGAATCTTTAATTGTAATGGTAGCATTCCCTACACCTAGTGGTTCAAATGAAATATAATTGCTTTGAGTCATTTCGACTTTTAACAACGATGATTCGCAAGAAAAAGAATAAATTCCATCTCCTCCGATAATGGTAGCACCTCCTTTGGAGCCATAGTAAAGTTTGGTTGCATTATTTTCAATCTGGTGAAGGGATAACGGCTCGATATTGGAGCTCTTATCACATGATGTCCAACCGAAAGTAGAAAACAGGATAACTAAGCTATAGAGAATTGAGTTGATTTTTCGATTCATTTTATTTGTTATTTGAATGGTTATTGTATTTGTTCACTTTAAATCTCATATTGCAAAGGTAAACTGATAGAATACAAACACTCTTGATTCAAATCAAGAATTCAGCGTTAACAACAATCTTCTTCTGATTCTGCTCAAGGTTTCAGGTGTAATTTTTATAAAGAAAGCTACCTCTTTCAAGCTGACCTGGTTTAAAATATCGGTATAAAGTTCTATTAGTTTTCTTATAATCATAAATTTACAAATAAATCTAATCTTCTCATCCTGACTAAATTTCTACTTGTATTAGTTTGTACAGATTGGTTGTGCGTTGTTTTACTTTTCTATTGTGGTAAATTATAACCCTCGCCGATCATAGTTTTTTGTTTAATTCGTTCAAATGTAGCAATTTTTTTTTAATTTTAATGTGTTGGATGTGAATTTATCTATGCATTTTCTAAATAATATATAAATTAAAAAAGTTAGATAAAAATATATTGTTTTTGATTAATTGAATTTGATTTTTTATTACTTTTGCAAACCATAAATGGAGGCAATAAAGATAAAAATTGCTTTAATAAGCTGCTAAAGCAGCAATCATATCTTAG
>CAYNUT010000217.1:0-1906 GCA_964400595.1 uncultured Neobacillus sp.
TTAAAAATAGATGGTGGTAATATTGTTATCATTCCAATTATTGAAGAAACTTGGACAGATCTTGGTGGCGGTGTGCAACTAGTAACAATTAAAGGTTTTGGTGCATTTGCTATCGATTCTTCAAATGGCAAGACAGTTACTGGCAACTTTATAAAACTAGTTTCTGGACCCGCTGAGGAGCTTTCAGATGGTCCAAGTCTATATGGTTTGTACGGTACAAAGTTAGTAAAACCCTAATAAATTTCAGTAGCGCTAAGGGGGAGTTAGAATGTCGCTTTTAAGAAGACTGGAAGAGCAAAAACAAGTTGAGGTCCACCCCGACATTGGCGAACATGATAAACCAGTACTTAATTCAGCTGCCAAAACTGATCCTTATCAATATCTAAAAACAAAAATTCACAAACGGATTGTTGCTGAGATGAGTCTGGAAGACAGCAGAGCACTTATTGAAAAAAAAGCAGATATAAAGGCGCTTCAAGAAGTTGTTACGCGAATTTCAAATACTGTCATGGACGAAGAAATTACTCTCGTTCCGCAAGTAGAACGTAGAAGAATAATTCCAGAGGTACTTGCTGAAGTCTTAGGCTTTGGTCCAATTGAACCGTTGCTGAAAGACGAGACCATAACAGAAATAATGGTTAATAACGCCAGTCAGGTATATGTTGAACGAAAAGGGAAATTGGAATTAACAGATGTAACCTTTCGTGATGATGCACATGTTATGCATATTATAGAAAAAATTATTGCTCCTATTGGCAGGCGTATAGATGAAAGCTCCCCGATGGTCGATGCACGTTTACCTGATGGTTCGCGTGTTAATGCGATTATACCTCCGCTAGCCTTGAAAGGCCCTGCAATAACAATCAGAAAATTCGCTAAAGAGCCATACCAGGTAGACGATTTAGTCAGATTTGGCACCTGGACGCAAGAAATTGCAGATTTTTTAAAAGCGTGCGTCGAAGGAAAGCTTAATATCATAGTATCGGGTGGCACTGGCTCCGGTAAGACCACAACCCTCAATATTTTATCTGCGTTTATTCCCAGTAATGAACGTATAGTAACAATAGAAGATGCTGCGGAATTACAATTACGCCAAGAACATGTAGTTACCTTGGAATCGCGTCCGGCAAATATCGAAGGAAAAGGACAAATTACCATGCGTGATTTGGTTAAAAACTCGCTGCGTATGCGCCCTGATCGTATTATTGTCGGCGAGGTCAGAGGCGGCGAAGCACTTGACATGCTCCAAGCAATGAACACTGGTCATGACGGTTCGCTTACCACCGGACACGCTAATTCACCAAGAGATATTTTAAGCCGTTTGGAAACAATGGTTCTGATGGCAGGCATGAATTTACCTGATAGAGCAATTCGTGAACAAATTGCGGCAGCCATGAATTTAATCGTACAAGAAGCCAGATTCCCCGATGGCACCCGCAAGATAACTGCCTTGACCGAAATACAAGGAATGGAAGGCGATGTAATTACACTACAGGATATATTTGTATTTGAGCAAAAAGGCAGAGATGAAAACGGTAAGGTTATCGGCAGATTCAAGCCAACTGGGATAAGACCAAAATTTATGGATAAACTGATTAACAGCGGTATCACAGTTTCTAATGACATTTTTTGGGATAAGCAATACCTTTAATAATTATGAAGCTAAACGGGGGTGACTTATTGTGTTACTATTTATGTCCGTCTTGGCCTTTGTCATAATGGTTCTCTTTTCCATAATATTAGTGGGAGGATATACAAGCGAACGAGAGGATGTAGCTTTGAGGTTAAAAACATTAGCCGGTACTCATGAAGAATCAACTGTTTCTGTTATCAACGAAGAAATGGGTATTTCTTTTAAAGATAGGATAGTTACTCCTTTTTTTGACAGTATATCCCATTTCTTTGC
>CAYNUT010000218.1:0-1613 GCA_964400595.1 uncultured Neobacillus sp.
GTATCCTTCATAATAACTAGCTCCTTTCGTAATGTAGCTCTGATTTGGTTTGGTTTTCCACTAAACATTCTAACCAAATTAACCTACGTATTTACGAGTAGGAGCTAGTTTCGTTCATGTTAACTCGGCTGATTAACAGTGAATAAATTAGCACACCCCTTTCAATAATAATAGTTGTAATTGCTACGAAACAAATTACATTTTTTATTGGGACTTGCTCCCTATACTTTAAGTTCACCAAAGGCTAATTTTAATAAAACAAGGAGGAAATGATGGGACATTTTAAGATTGCATGTAGTTCTGAAGCAAAGGAGTTCTTTTTAACTGATCGCAGAACTATTGAATTAAGTGAAACTGATTTTTCAGATGTATCCACTGTTGTGTTAACAGATAAAGAAACGGGCTTCATTAATAAAGTGGACGAAACGAAATTTGGTATCCCTGTTTTTGTGATTCTTACTAATAACATTAAACTTGATGATAGCTTAGTTGGAAAGGTTTACCACATAATGGATAAAAGTCAATATTCCTTAAAGGTTTACAGCGGGCAAATTGAAGATGCTGCATCCCAATATGAAGCAAATGTGCTACCGCCATTTTTTCAAACTCTAAGTGAATATGTAGGTAAAGGTAATATTCAATTTGATTGTCCTGGACATCAAGCAGGTCAGTTTTTTCGCAAACATCCAGCTGGTAGATTCTTTTATGAATTTTACGGTGAGAATATATTCCGTTCCGATATTTGTAATGCCGACGTGAAATTAGGCGATTTATTAATTCATGAAGGTCCGGCCATGGAGGCAGAAAAATTTGCAGCCAGTGTGTTTAATGCAGATAAAACTTATTTTGTCTTAAATGGAACAAGTACTTCCAACATTGTTGTCACAAACGCCGTTGTAGCCCCTGGCGATTTAGTATTATTCGATCGAAATAACCATAAATCCAATTATAATGGGGCTCTCATTCAAGCTGGAGGTATTCCGGTTTATTTAGAAACCTCACGGAACCCATTTGGTTTTATTGGTGGTATTGATGATCATTGCTTTGAGGAAAACTATTTGCGTACTTTAATTGCGCAAGTAGCTCCAGAAAAGACAAATGAAAAAAGGCCGTTTCGCTTAGCGATTATTCAATTGGGAACTTATGATGGAACCATCTACAATGCACGTCAAGTGGTGGATAGAATCGGACATCTTTGTGATTATATTTTATTTGACTCAGCATGGGTTGGATATGAACAATTTATTCCGATGATGAAGGACTGCTCTCCTTTATTATTAGAACTGCATGAAAATGATCCTGGGATTTTTGTCACACAGTCTGTACACAAACAGCAAGCAGGGTTTTCACAAGCATCACAAATTCATAAAAAGGATAGTCATATCAAAGGGCAAAAACGGTATGTCGATCATAAACGATTTAATAATTCCTACATGATGTATGCCTCAACCAGTCCTTTCTATCCGTTATTTGCCAGTTTAGATATTAATGCGAGAATTCATGAGAATGATGCAGGACGAAGACTATGGGCTGACTGCGTAAAATTAGGGGTTGAGGCACGAAAATCCGTTTTAAAAAATTGCACCTTAATCAAACCATTTATTCCACCAACT
>CAYNUT010000219.1:0-1595 GCA_964400595.1 uncultured Neobacillus sp.
TCAATAAACTGAATCGAAATTTTTCCTTCATCCTTCAGTTTAACATTGATGTCAATTCTTCCGCCGCTTGGCATGGCTTCGAGCGAATTCTTAAGAAGATTTAGAAAAACCTGCTTTAACTGATTTTCTTCACAGCTGATCTTTGGCAATTGATTGTCCAAATCTACGAAGATCTCTACATTACTCAAAATAGATTGGGTGCTGAATAAGGTAACAACGTCGGCAATCAGCACTCTGATATCCTGTTCCACAAACACTGCTGCCGTTGGCTTTGCCAGAACAAGAAATTCCCCCACAATTGTATTTATCCGTTCAAGCTCGGATAGGACAATATCAAAATATTCTTCGCGCCGGTTTTCGGCAGACTTAAATAGTTGGATGAACCCCTTTATCGATGTAAGGGGATTTCGTATTTCATGGGCGATCCCTGCAGCCATTTGCCCGAGTAATGCCAGTTTTTCAGACTTCTGCAATAATCGGTCCGTTTGTTCCTTTCGGGCGGTAATATCCTTGCCAATCGTTAAAACCGCCTCTATTTCGTCAAACAAGATGCTTAAGGACGAAGCTTCAAAGAAAATCGAAGATCCATCCAGCCGCTTTAGCCTGTATTCAATATTACTTAACGGAAGATTCTCCTTCTTCACCTGCTTCATCCGTTCCAAGAAACGGTCATGATACTCTAATTCAAAAATATCGAATACAGAATGACCAATTAATTCCTCTGCATTTGCTGCTCCCAGCAGGCTGACAGTAGCTTTATTTACAAATACAATCCGAAAATCCTGGTGGATAAAAATTGATTCAGGCATGGAATCAATTAACCGCTTATAACTTTCTTCGCTGGCACGAGCTATTGTTGTATAGTGTCGATTTCTATCAAATTGCCAACCAACCACCCATGCAATAAACGTAAAAATAAAAAAGTCCAATTTAAAAAAAGGTATGTGATCCCATATCGCTTGATATGCAGTAAATACTATGGATATGAGCACCAGTATAATTTGACCTGTCTTTTTCATCATAAAACCTTCTTAAAGTTTGACTTTTGCATTTACCATTCTTTTTGTATTAATTCGCCAAAATCCAATATTATCCTCTAATATTTTTGAAAATCCCCAAAAATGTGACAAAATCACGAACGCTGTTTCATGTAACATAATTATGTAAACTTAAATTTATGAACAAGTTTATGAGGTATAAATTATACAAAATTTCCAAGGAGAACCCAATCAATTTTCTAACTAATGGCAGGTCCCCGTAAATTTGGTCGTTGTTCATTACATTCATCAACTATTCTATTAAATTCTTATCTTCCATTTTACAGCATTTTCCAATAAAAAAGAAAAAACGCCATCGCTGGCGTCAGGTGTATTCATTCTCGCTTGCCTGGTCATTGCTTTGTACCATTTCTTTCACTTCTTGTGAAATTTGATCAAATGTTTGATTTACTCTATTCATGATTTCATCATTGTCGATATTGGTGTTCGGTTCATTGTCTTTTACCATTTTTTCACCTCACTTTTAATAATATGGTGTGCAAAATGATCATTTTAATACCATTAGGCGAACCGATTATTGTGAAAGCGAGATATGTT
>CAYNUT010000220.1:0-738 GCA_964400595.1 uncultured Neobacillus sp.
ATCCAGTCCTATCTTTTGATACAAAATATGATATTGAAGAACAATGGGATTTTGGTGCTGTTCAAGTTTCAACAGATAATGGAAAAACGTGGGCTTCTTTAGCGAATGAACACACAAGAGATGATTTGGTCGCCAATGGATATCCAACAATAAAACAAAATTTACCAGGATTTACCGGTAGCTCAAATGGTTGGACAACAGAAAGTTTCGACCTTTCTCAATACACGGGTCAAAAGGTCCTTGTGGCATTCCGCTATATGACAGACTGGGGCTATAATGAAGCAGGATGGTACGTATCAAACCTTAAGCTAAATGGCGAGCTCATTGATGCCATGAAAACGACTGATGGTTTCATGAGTCTAGAACAAGCAACGAAGGAATATGTAGATTATCAAGTTCAGTTTATTGGATATAAGAAAGGTATTGCAAAGGGGCAAGACAACCATGTCAAAGTTATTAAATTCCCTAATCTTCTAAATATGAGTGAAAGTGATAAGGTAGATCTTCGCGATATGTTACGAAGCTCTGAATATTCTAAAGTAGTCATGATGGTTACTTTCGCCCCTGGTCCAGGTAAGGGTGGACGTGCTGAGTATAATTACGATGTAATTATGAAGGCTAACAAAAAGAAATAAATAAACTCAAAGACTCTTAAGTTATATAATTCGGGGCTTATACCCTAGTATACTGAATTTTTAAATCTCTAAAAATTAAAGTAACTTTCCAATAATGACCTAT
>CAYNUT010000220.1:748-1541 GCA_964400595.1 uncultured Neobacillus sp.
ATTCAGTGACTGTCCCAAAATTTATATTTTGAGGCAGTTTTTTTGTTTTGAACATAAAAAACAAAAAAAAAATTCATTAAGTACTCCGCCTTGATCAATCTCCCTAAGAATGCTGTTTTAGCCATACTCATCAATCTTCACCTGCCGTAAGTCCGATAATGGCGGGTGCAATTGCTATTACGATGATTTAACATAGAGGCTGCAAAGCTCTTCCCGCGAGCTTTGCGGTCTCTTATTATTTATGGATAAATCTTATTTATACTATAATTAATTCAGCAGATAACCTGGAGGAGATTATGAAAAAGGGCAGATTTAGTTTACAAGCCATCATTATTATTTTTGTATGCATTGTCGTCGCTTCGTCACTTGGTATAACCGACTTGCTAATCAGCAAGAGAATTACCTCCAGTGTGGAAGAAACACAGAAAGAAAAGGCACTCAATATTGCAAAGATGGTTTCCCTTAGTCCGCAAGTGATTGGGTCTCTTGAAGGGAAAACTAACCCGACAGAAGTACAAGCTTTTGCCAACCAAGTAAAAGATACAACGCATGTTAACTTCGTTGTCGTCATGGATATGAAAGGAATCCGGCTTTCCCACCCGGAACCTGGTGAAGTGGGAAGGCACTTCAGGGGTGGAGATGAAGGGCCCGCCCTTCGAGGGAAAGAGTATGTATCCATCTCAAAGGGTACTCTCGGCCCCTCCATGCGGGCATTTACCCCAATAAAAAATTCACAGGGAAAACAAGTCGGCGCAGTTGCCGTAGGGATTTCCTTGGAAAACGTAACGAAGGC